>JBHHXQ010000079.1:0-11239 GCA_046757105.1 Candidatus Krumholzibacteriia bacterium | reverse complement strand
CGCTCGTCCCACACTTCGAGAGTCGTCTGATCCTGATTGCTGATGCCTTCTACGCCGGCCGCAAGATCATTCTCCCTCTCCTTCAGGGAGGACATCATTTCATCACCCGGGTCCGAAGCAACTCGGTCTCCTATGAGCCAGCCCGGATTCCCAAAGTCAAACGTGGAAGAGGTCGAACGAAGAAATGCGGACGCAAGATCCGGCTGCGAGACCTGTTGAGGCGTCGAACCGACTTCCGAGAGGTCCCCAGTCCGTTTCTCGGCGAAGAGAAGATCCGCATCGCGTATCTCTACGTGGATCTGCTCTGGCGTCCCGTCGGTCGGTTGGTTCGCTTCGTCGTCGTCAAGCATCCCAAGCGGTTGCAAGGGACAGGATGGGCCACATGGCAGGGGCGGCTGGGGTTGGGCCAACCGGGCCGGCCGTCGCGTTGGCTTCGTCCGACCCGATCCACGGACGCAGCGGCGCGCCCGAAGAGCGGCGGATGCCAACACGTGGGTTGCTCGGCAGATGGAATGTGCGCGCCGACGTGCCGTCACGCGGCGCGACGGCTTGCCCGAGTCGACCTCCGATACAGGTTCTCGACTGCCTCCCAGGTGCTGGACTCCGCGGGCGCCGGTCCGAAGAGCTGGCCGCGGACCTCGGCTCGGGGTGGGCCTCGGTGTGGATGTCGACGTACCCGTCCGCAGCCCACTGCGATCGGGGTGTTCGCCGAGGACGGACGGGCCCTTATCGCACCAGCACCATCTTGCGCGTCCGTGTGAAGCCTGGCGCCGTCAGGCGATAGAGGTAGATGCCGGAGCCCATGCGACGGCCGCGCCAGTCGCTTCCGTCCCAGCGGGCCCGATGCGAGCCGGCCGGCAGCTGGCGGTCGACCAACGTCCGGACCAGGCGCCCGGCGACGTCGTAGACCGCCACATGCGCGTGCCCTTCGCGAGCCAGGCCGAAGCGAATGCGCGTCCACGGATTGAACGGATTGGGTTCGTTCGGGTGCAGCACGGTCTGCCACGTCACGCCCGGTCCGCTGCCGGTCGGCGTCGTTGCGGATGCCGGCTCGCGCACGAGGATGCGGGCGTCCGAGGGCGGCACGGTTTCGTAGGCGACGGGCGTCCCGTCGAACACGTTCGAGCCCGGGATCCGCAGGCGGAAGAAGGTCGTTTCCAGCGGCACGACCTGCGTGTCGTTGGTGTAGTTCAGCAGCACGATGCCGTGGTCGAAGTCCCTGCGGAAAAGGCTGGTGTCGCCTCGACGCAACGAAACATCGTCGATCCACAACGTGCCCGGCGCGGTCACGAAGAAGTTGAGACCGGCCCTGGCAGTGGCGTTCGAGCTGAAGGAGGTCTCGAAACGCGTCCACGTGGTCGGGACGCAGAACCGCCGGTCGCCCCAGCAGCGTGATTGAGGACATGTCTCGGAGTACAGGTGCACCAGAAGCTCGGTCTCGCGGCTGGCGCGCGCCCAGAAGCCGAGCGTGTACGTCTGCCGGTGTGTGAGCCAGACCGGCGACTGCCAGAGCTTGAAGGTGCCGGACGCAGAGACGCTCTGGACGTCCAATCGGACCGCACCGGGCGCCGAGTGAAACACCTCGGCGTCGATGCTCCAGCTGCCCGCGGCACCGAACGGATGTCCGTGCCAGTGGTCGCTGCCGTCCAGGAAGTCGGGGTTGGCCAGGAGCTCGCTGCTCCGCGGTTCCAGGATGCGAACGGCGGGGCCCGTTGGGTATCCGAGATAGCCCTTGCCGCGTCCATCGTGGTCGTACTCCGGCTCCCACCAGAGGTTGCCGTGCCCGGCCAGACCCGTGTCGAGGCTCAGGTAGCCGTCGCCCAGGAGGCTGGAGGCGAGCGCGAAGCGCTTGATGCGTTCGAACGCGGGATTGCGCGCCGGCTCCCAGATCCCACCCGGGTAGTCTGCGTTGAGGATGCTGACCCGGAACGGCAGCGGCTCGAAGGGCGCCACCATGTAACCTCCGGGACACGCGAACATCTCCTGGTACCAGTTGTATCCGTAGAGATTGTCATAGTCGACGTTGCTGTGTCCCGACGGGAAGTACTCGTGCATCGTCCCGTTCAGCCACTGGAAGTAGTCGTCCGAGTTGTTGGTGATCATGGCCAGTGGGCGCCGCCGCCCGGCCTCGAGCAGGTCGAACCGATTGCGGATCTGTGCTGCCAGCTCACGCAGTGCCTCGTTCCACAGCGAGTCGAGCTCGCTCTTCGAATCCATCTCTCCATCGCAGCCGGCGGGATTGTGTGTCGGGTTGCAGTCCGAGTCGAGCTTGCGCCACACCTGCTGCCACGAGATCTGGCGCCAGAAGTTGTCGAGGAAGAGCCCGTCGAGCTGCGGTCGCGAGGCGACGAGGTCGGCGACTCGTGCGGCGAAGAAGTCCCTCCAGGGCCCCAACGGCGCGTCGGGCGCCAGGCTTGTGACGTTCACCATCCGGGTCGCGGGCCAGTCGGAGGCAATTGCCGCATCGACGTCGTACCACCACAGGTCGTGGGCCTCCGCGTACGCGTAGTTGGCCAGCTTCCACACGTCGTTCGTCGTGCTCGGCAGCTGAACGACGTATGCGTTCACGATGAAGAAGATCTTGATGTCGGGGTTCGCGGCCCGCAGCTGTGAGAGCTGGCTGTTCGACCACACGGGGTTGAGGACGACCACGTCCCACCTGGACAACGCTTCGATGATCGTCTCGTCGACGTCCGTTCGCCAGTAGACGTTGGCGAGGCGCGGATAGGGCGGGCCGGGCTGTGCGGCGGCGCCCTGGGAGGCCAGGCTGGAGGCCAGGACACAGAGCAGGGCCATGGTTCGCATGAGGGCCTCGGTCGTCCGTCCCGGTCAGGCTCGGGACGCCCTGCGGGCGCGGCCAGGAACGCGCGCCGGCGGCGGTCGGGAACTGCTCTCCGGCCGCGGTCCCAGGGCCGTGGAACGTCCCATCCTGCTGATTCTCGGGCGATTGTCAACCAGAGAGCCTGGCGGCACGGCCATTGCACGAGGACGACACCACAGCCTGCGGAACATCTCCTCGGACGGATCGCAATCCACCACCAGACGGCCTCGTGACCCGACGGTGCAAGCAAAGCGCAAGGGGTTCGCTTTGAGCGACGTGGAAACCAGGAAGATACCTCCACACACCGCGGAAGCCGTTGCAGGCGCAACGTCACCACCGGCCCCGGAAGTCGAGGTGCGCGAGCACAGCTCTCGGACCGGTCCGGGTCGACCGGAGCCTGTGCTCGAGGAGATCGATCCCGCAGGGATCACCTCGGACGAGAGCAGCGTGGAACGCCGCACGTGGCGCAACTGGTTCCTGCTGCTCGGAACCGCCGTCGTCACCACGATCGGGCTTTCGACCGCCATCATGCCGTTCCTGCGCGCCCGTTTCGAGAGGCTCTGGCCCTGGGAGCACACTGAGGTCGTCCTGCTGTGCGGGCTCTCGCTCGCCGTGTTTAGCTTCGTGGTCTACTTGACGGAGCAGCAGCGGCAGGTCGCGGCGCTGCGCAGGCAGCTGCTGCGCATGCGCGGGCTCGAGGAGGTCAACGAGCTCAAGACAGATCTCCTCAACCTGCTGCGCCATCAGACCCGCACACCTCTCACCGGCATCATGTCCGCCGCCGAGCTGCTGTCGGAGGAAGACAACATCGAGTCCCGGCAGCGTGCACGCTGGGCCCGTATGGTGCTCGACAACGCCAGGCGCCTGCACGGTCTTCTGGAAAACGGCACGCTTCTCTGCCGGTACCGCACGGGAAGAATCGATCTCAGCATGGGTCCGGTGGAGCTCAACGCTCTCGTCTCGGAGATCCTGACCGATCTGGACGAGAAGCTGCGGAGCAAGTCTCTCGAGGTCGAACTCCGCAGCTCCAAGGCGGTGTGGATCCACGCCAATCGCCAGCACATGAAGCTCGTGGTGCGAGCGTTGCTGGAGAACGCCGTGCGGTTCAGTCCTGTCGCCGCCAAGATCGGTCTGCAGATCGCGAAGGGTGACGAATCGGCCACGCTGGCGGTCGTGGACCACGGCAAGGGGATCGATCCGGAGCTGCTGCCACACATCTTCGACGGCTTCGTCGTGGAGGACCTGCCCCATCACCACTCGGGCAACGGGCTCAGCCTGGCGCTGAGCCGAGCCATCGTGCAGTCACACGGCGGGGACATCAACGTGCACTCCGTCCCGAACTCCGAGACGCGCTTCGTCGTGATGCTTCCCGTCGCCGGGGAGTCACCGCTTCTCTCGACCGCCGCCCCCGGCTCGCGTGCCGGATCCACTTGATCCGGGCGCCTTCCGCGAGGCGAGAAACCACTCCGGAAGCGGCTGGGCGTTCGGGAGGAACCGCCAGGGTGACGCGGTCGGAGCAAACGGCTCGTGGCGGGCGCGCCCATGGTGTCACCCGCAGCCGTTTTCGAACGTGCCCTGGATTTCGTGAGGGGCGCATCGGCGCGGGTTCCGGCTCGAGACGCAGCCCCGAACACGAACGCGAGCCGGCGGGGATCCACCGACTCGCGTCTTCGGGACCCCGCGGGTCTATCTCGAGCCGAGCAGCCGGTTCAGGTAGGCGGCCACTGCGGCGCCTTCGCGTTCCCGCAGGCCGACGCAGTCCTGCACCTGGTCGGTGATCTTGGCCAGGTTCGTCTCGGTGCCGGGCGCCTGGTGCCCGGGCAGGGCGAAGAACTCCTGCGCAGCAGCCAGGCGCTCCGCGGAGCAGCCTCCAGCAATGAACGGCATGAACCCCATGAACATCGGCGGAACGCGCTCGGCGATGTCGTCGTACTTCTCCAGGATCCAGTGGAAGACGAAGTCACGGCTCCTCGGATTGCTCATCATGCCACCGGGAATGCGAAAGAGCTCGTTCGGGCGCAGCGGCCCCTCGAGCGCGTAGCCGAGCGCGGTGTCCATGATCTGCGGGTCCCTGAAGTTGCCGAGCGCCCCCAGGTAGCGGTTGCGATCGGCCGGGACCTGTGCCGACTCGAAGCGCTGGCGGTACTCCTCGTAGAGGGCGCGGTCGCCGCGAATCGCCGCCAGGCGCAGGGCGACGCCGGCCAGCGCCGGGTCGATCGAGCTCGGGTCCGCGGCGTAGCGGCTGGCGAGTTCCTCGGCATGCTCGAGGATCTTCTCGTGCTTGCCGGTGTCGGCGAGCCAGCGCAGCAGCCGCGGCCGGAAGATCGCCACCTCCTCGTCCTCGCCCTCCTGCGCTTCGATCCCGAAGCGCTCGAGCGCCGGCGTGAGGGTTCGGCGCACGTAGTACGCGAAGGAGTCCTCGAGCTCCGCGGGCACGAACGCCATCTCGATCTTGCCGAGCGCGCCGAGCAGCGCCGAGACCACCATCGGCTTCGGATCGTTCGCGAACTCGCCCAACGCCAACAGGTAGTCGTCTCCAGAGACGGCGCCCGCGTCCAGGAGCGCCGAGAGGTTGCCGATGAAGCCGACACGCTCGCGCTCGTTGAGGATGGCGAGGGAGTTCCGGGCGAGTGCCGCCAGCATCTCGGGAGAAACGCTCCAGCGGTAGTAACCGCGCTGGTCGGCGTTCGGAACGACCCACGCGGGCTTTCCACCGAGGTCGAGGGTCACCTCCTGCGACCGCTGCTCGAGCAAAACCGTCTTGGTGTGCGTGACGTTGCCGTCGGAGTAGCGCAACGTCACCGGGATCTTCCAGGTCTGCTCTTCTTGCTCGATGCCGTAGTTGGCGAAGCGCTTCTGGCTCAGGCGGATCGTGTTCCCCGGGCCGATCTCGACGCTCACGAGAGCGATCCCCGGCTGCTCGATGAACGTGGCCATGGCCGCGGGGACGTCGTTCCCCGAAGCCCCCGAAAGCGCCTGCCAGAAGTCGTCCCCCGTGGCGTTGCCCCACTTGTGCGCGTTCAGGTGTTCGAGCACGCCGAGACGGAACTGCTCTTCACCGATCCACTGCTCGAACATCGACAGAATGGCCTTGCCCTTGTTGTACTGCGTGCCGATGTTCTCCAACAGATTGTCGGCCGTCTCGACAGGACGCCGAATGGCCTGCGCCGAGGGTCGAGCGTCGCCGACCATGACGCCCATCACACCCTGCAGCTCGGCGACCTCGAGGTTGTACTGCGGGTAGACCTCGTGGGCGATCTTGTCGCCCATCCAGTCGGCGAACGACTCGTTGAGCCACAGGTCGTCCCACCACCGCATCGTCACCAGGTTGCCGAACCACATGTGCGCAAGCTCGTGGGCCGTGACCCGGGCCAGCGTACGCTGTTGCCTCACGCTCGCCGCTTCGGGATCCACGAGGAGGATCGAGGCGGCGTAGGTCACCGCGCCCGGATGCTCCATGGCGCCCGCCCAGTACTCGGGGATGCCGATCAGATCGAGCTTCTCGTAAGGGTAGCGGCTGCCGAAGTACTTCTCGAGCGCGGCCAGGATGGGTGGCGTCGTCTCCGCGGCCAGCTGCGCCAGGTGGCTCTGTCCCTGGAGCGTGACGACGTTGCCGGGAATCGGCATGCCGGGGATCGGCACGACCTCCAGAGGCCCTGCTGCGATCGCGATCAGATAGGAGGGCAGCGGCTTGGTTCTCTTGAAGGCGGTCCTCCGCCAGCCGCCCTCGACGCTCTCGGTCTCGACCAGCGTGTTGGTGATGGCAACGTGATCCTCGGGCACCTCGATCGTCAGCTGCCACTCGATCTTGAACGACGGCTCGTCCCAGCATGGAAACGCCTCGCGAGCCTCGTCGGCCTCGAACTGGGTGAAGACGTAGCCCCGCCCGTCCTGCTCCATGCGGTAGAGACCCACGGCCTTGGTGCCGAAGCCGTTCGCGAAGTCGATGTCGAGCGCGTAACGACCGGGGACGAGTGGCTTCGAGGTCGTGACCTCGACCATGGCATGATCGCCGATCCCGTACTCCAGCTCCACGGGCCCGTCCTTGCCCGTGAGGATCACCTCGTGGATCGGCATCTCCTCGGCGTGGAAGCTGAACGACCGTGTCGTTTCCTTCACCTGGAGCTCGATGTGCGTGCTGCCGTCGTAGTCCTTTTCGCCGGCGTTGATCCGCAGCGTGATCGCCTGGAAGGTCGGAACGACCTCCTGGCCGAGACGGTAGCCGCCCTCGGCGCGCACGAGCGTGGCGGCGCCCGGCGCGAGAACGAAGACGGCGGCGAGAGTCAATGGAGCGTGGCGGCGCGAGGAGCGCGCCGGCCGGCCCCAGAGGCGCATCGTGGGCATACAGCCTCCCTGTGGACCTCTGTTCCTCGGAAATCGGTTCCGCATCGTGAGCGAGCCAACGAAACGTCAAGGCTAGCAGGGAAGCCCCGGCAGCACAAGCCGTCGGGTGCGCAAGGCCCGGCGGCCCGTCCGCGACGCGACTCAACCCGAGTACTCCTGGATCCAAGCGCGGATCCTGGTCTTCATGGTTTCCCAGCTCTCCGCCCAGACCATCGCGGGCATCGGCTCTCCCTCTGCATCGTCGAAGTAGCTCAAGGCCACGAGGACGTGTCCGACTTCGCGCGTCTCGTACTTGGTCCGGAACAGCGCCAGCATCTCGCGCAAAGCCGTGCTCGTCTCGCCGATTGCGAAGACATCCACGAAATCCTTGCGCGACCCCCGCTGCGCCACGGCAGCCAGCTTCATGCAGGCGATGTCCTCGACCGACGCGAGCGGACAGTCGAACTCCGCGTAGACGACCTGTGGCCGCAGCAGGGGGTACTGATACGAGATGAAGCCGGTTGCCACCTCCTCGACGCGTGCATGGAGTGTTCCCGGGGCCGTTTGGTGGATGTCGAATGCAATCCCGGCTGCCCGCATCCGCGCGGCGAGGTCATCGGGGTTCGGGAACGGTTTTTCGCAGAACCAAACCAGATCCACCGAGCTCCGATGACCCAGCTGGATTGCCAAACCTGTTCCGCCTGCCAGGTAGAAACCCGAGTCGCGAGCGACCGGCGCCACGGCCCGCAGAACCTCCGACTGCCGTCGTGGCATGACTTCCGGGTGGAAGGAAGCCGGGTCGCTCATGCCGTTCTCCGATCCCAGATCCGACGGCTTTCGGAGTGCAGCCACACCGACACCTGCGCTTCGGGAAGGTCGAGAATGAGCTGCCAGAAACGGATCTGCGCCCGGCTCAGCCAGCGGCCGCGGGTCCTCACGATGATCTCGCGAAGCACCTCGTCGCCGGCTTGGGACCGCACCCAGCAAATCGCATCCCAGTCTCCTCTGGCAAGCACGCGCTCGACGATGAAGTCACGGTGTCGCTCCCAGGAGATGTCTCCGGGAGCATGCTCCCAGAAGAGCTCCAGGACGAACGAGGGTAGCTTGACGATCGATCCGTTCACCTCGAAGATCCTTTCCGACCCCAAGAGGTCCGCAACCGGTGGCGCCGTTTGGAGGAGCCCACCCCCCCTGGCTCTCCATCCATGCTCCATGCAACAACCATTCTATCCCAAAAGGAGGCAGCCTCAATCCCGATTCCGCGGGCAGGACCACCCGTGCTCCGAAGAGGGTCAGCGCTCGCTGGCGTGTGGTGCTCGAGATCGCTCAGTCCTCGACGTGCGGGACGGCATTCGGGCCGGCATGCGGCGGACCCGGCCCTCGCCTCTCCTGGTGGATCGTGGCGTCGGCGACCATCAACGCGGCGAGCATGAGAGCACCACCCACGACGCCGTTCCAGCGCGGCGCTTCGCCGCCCAGTGTCCAGGCGAAGATGGCGGCGATCGGGGATTCCTGCACGAGAATCAGCGCGGTCCGTGTCGGGGACGTGTGGCGCTGTGCGACGAGCTGGATCACGTACGCGAGGAGTGTCGGGACGAGCGCCAGGTACAGGATCACCAGCGCCGTCTCCCGTCGCTCGACGACGAAGGGGCGTTGCAGGATCGCGCCCATGAACAAGCTCAGCGTGCCGACCACGGCGAACTGCTGGACGCCCAGGATGTAGGGATCGGTGCCGCGCCGCCTGATGCTGTCGACGAGAAGGATGTGCACGCCGGCCGCGAAGGCGCAGAGGAGCGTGAGCGCATCGCCGCGGTTGAAGCCCCGCACACCGCTCGTCAGGAGCAGGAGGCCGAGGATGCAGGCGGCCACGGCGATCATCGTCGGAGGCCGCGGCACGGACCGGGAGACCACGAGCGCGATGAGGGGGACGAAGACGACCGACGTCCCGGTGATGAAGCCCGAGTTGGAGGCCCTGGTGTACCCGAGACCAATCGTCTGTGCGACGAGGACCACGCAGAGGACGATCCCCAGGATGAGCCCTCGGCGCGCATTCTCCAGGACCCCCCGTCGGCGCGCGGCCAGCCCGAGGAGAAGCAAGAGCGCCGCGGCGGAGAAGCGGTAGCCGACCAGGACGAGCGGATCCACCCAGGCGAGCGACTGCTTGGTGAGGAAGAACGTCGAGCCCCACGCGGTCGCCGTGAGGAAGAGCGCCGCCTCGGCTGCCCGGGTCCGGGCCGGGCTCCGGCTGCTCACGATCGCCACCTCCCGGTGTTCTCGCATGGGTCTCGGCCCGCGGACCGTATCGCCCGGGCCCGCGACGATCAACCCGCCGGTGTGCCACAGGCCGCAGGAGGCGGCGCCCCTTCGGTGCCACGCCGGGTGTCCCACGAGTGTCGAGCCGCCGCTCGCCCGGAACCGGTTGAGCACCCGCACGCGAATGATGCATGGTGGCCCGGAGAACGAGGTGCGGAAGCACGCGACCGACGGGGGAACCATGGCCGAAGTCACGCTGATCATCCACGGCTGGAGCGATTCCTCGCATTCGTTCCGGCGCATGAAGGACTTTCTCGTGGCCAACCGAGTCGGCACCGTCGACTCGATCCAGTACGCCGACTACGAATCCCGCGAGGACAACATCACGTTCAACGACGTCGTCGACGGCCTCCATGACCGGATGGTCGAAAAGGGGTTCATCACGCGGGACGGCCGCAAGCTCGTGGACCTGAACGTCGTCGTACACTCGACCGGCGGTCTGATCATCCGGCACTTCATCTGGCGCTACTGGCATCGGGACGGCGATCGGCTCGAGGAGTGTCCGGTGCGGAGGCTCGTGATGCTCGCCCCCGCCAACTTCGGGTCACCCCTGGCGCATCGGGGCAAGTCGTTCTTCGGGTCGCTGATCAAGGGGCGCAAGGGACTCGATGACTTCCTCGAGACGGGGCGGCAGCTGCTCGATGGGCTCGAGCTCGGAAGCTCCTATCAGTGGGAGCTCGCGCACCGCGACCTGCTCACGCGCCGGCCGCTCTACAGCTCGAGGCGCATTGCCACGACCGTCCTGGTGGGCGTCGAGGACTACGAAGGCATACGCCGGTTCGTGAACAAGCCGGGCACGGACGGCACGGTCGTGATCGCCGGCACGGCACTCGACGCCACGAAGCTCGTCCTCAGCTTCTGCGAACCCCGGGGGAGAGACGTCTCCGCGTGTTCGTGGGCACGCGCACGCGGGCCGAACGAGTTCGCCTTCGGCGTTCTCGAGGGCCTGAACCACGGGAGCATCGTGCATGCGGTCGGTTCGGGCGAGGGTAGCCAGATCGGAGGGCTGCTGCTCGAAGCGCTCCGGTGCAGGACGCCGGACCGGTTCAGGAGCTACCGCAGGAAGCTGGACGGGATCACGAACGCGACCTACCGGACGCCGGGCCGCCGGCGCTACCAGCAGTTTCTGGTGCATGCGGTCGACGACCAGGACGCACCCATCCGGGATTTCTCTCTGGAGTTCTTCGTGGTGAAGAGGTCCAGGCGCACCGCGGATGCGCTGCTGAAATCACGCCGGCGCGGCAAGGTGGAGCGGGAACTCGGCGAAGAGGCGCACGAGAGAATGACGCGGCAGTTCCACACCTACGGTAGCGACCCGAGCTACAGGCGCTTCCTGGTGGACGTCGGCGAGATGCAGCAGTTCCTCGAGCGAGCCGAGCGGACCCTCGGCGAACCCGCCGTCCTCTGCTTGCGGATCCACGTGCCGCGGATCGACGCGGGGATCGAGTACGACGTCCGCCGCCTGCAGAACATCGTCATCCATGATCCGGCGGTCACATCGAGGAGATCCGGGTTCTTCCGACCGGATGCGACCACGCTGATCGAGCTGCGCGTCGACCGCACCACGCGGTACGTCACCATCCAGACCCAGCCCCGGAGGCACTGATGTCGCGACGGATGAACCTGGTCTTCTCGACGAGGACGCTGTGCGACGGGCGGCCCGACATGCTCTTGGGTCCGGCGCTCAAACAGATGGGGGCGGGGGATCGGGCAGTCTGATGGCTTCCCACGGCGGCCCGCCCCCATAACTCGCGCCGGACCCAAGAGCATGCCGGGCCGCGC
>JBHHXQ010000078.1:0-11249 GCA_046757105.1 Candidatus Krumholzibacteriia bacterium | reverse complement strand
GGGAGCTCCGTCTCCTCGATCTCCTCCTCGGGTGGCGGGGGTGGCTCGACCGGTGCGAGGAGCGAAGCGTCGAAGAGGTTGCGAGTCAGGATCACTTCGCGATCGCTCCAGGAGCGTGGCTTCCGAGGCGCCGGGCTCGCCGGCGTCTCGTGCGCCACCGGGGGCGGCGGATGGTGGAGCGCTTCGTAGACGGTCGTCGCGGTCCGGGCGGCGAGGAAGCAGCACAGCGACAAGAGTGCGGCGTTCACGACCCAGCTGACGGCTCGCGCCCCCTCGGTGCAGCCACGATAACTCATCGTATAGAATGTAATTCTCCTCGGCTTCGTGCGGGGTGGCGGGGCGGGCGTCCTCGCGAGATTATCGAGTATTCCCAGGCATATCGCTGTGCTTCGGAACCTCTTCGAAGGGGAGTTCGCTCCTTTCTAGTTCATTCGCATGCGATTATTTCCTGGGCTTCTGAAGCTCTCAGCTTCTGGTACCCTCGCAAGCAGGGCGGCGCCCGAGAGGCGCCGGGGAGGGAGCGGGTGGCGAGCGACGCCGAGATCGAGGACCTGATCGTGGCCTCGATCCGCCGCATCGTGCGGGCGGTCGACCTGCATTCGCGTCACCTGGTCGAAGAGCACGGGATCACGGCGCCCCAGCTCGCCGTGCTCGCGGAGGCCAGTCGGCTGGGCGGCTCGTCGATCGGGGCGATCGCCCGGGGGGTCCACCTGAGCCAGCCCACGGTGTCGGGGGTCCTGGATCGTCTGGAGCGCCGCGGGTACGTGCGCCGCGAGCGCTCCGAGAGCGACCGGCGCGCGGTGGTCGTCACCGCCACCGAGAAGGGCGAGAAGGTGCTGTGCGAGTCCCCGTCGCTGCTTCAGGACCGCTTTCGGGAGGAGCTCGCGCGTCTGGAAGGATGGGAGCGGCACTGGCTCCTCTCCGCGCTCGAGCGCATCGCCGCCATGATGGATGCCGAACGGATCAAGGCCGCGCCGGTCCTCGACGCGGGTCCCATCCGCACCGAATCGGGCGAGATCGAGCCGGAAATCGAGGAGCCGCCGTAGGCCGCCTTCAGCTCTCGAGCACCGCGCTCAGGAAGGCGCGGGTCCGCTCCTGGCGCGGGTGGGAGAGGATCTCGTCCGGGGCTCCCTGCTCCAGCGCCCGTCCCTCGAACGGATCCGGGAGTGCGGACGGCGTCGTCAGTCGGTGCTCTGACGCGGCGTGTCGGTCACGCCCTCTCGGAACCATCCCGCCGTGACGGAGCATCACCGCCTCCGCGCGCAGCTCCTTCTGCGATCCCCCGAGCGGAACGCGCTCGGGCTAAGCCCTACCCTGGTCGTGAACTGGCGGGAGAAGTACGAAGGGCTCTGGTAGCCAAGCAGCTCCGCGATCCGCGAAATGGAGTGGCTGGACGTCAGGAGCAGCGCTCGGGCGGCCTCCATGCGCGTACGCGAGATGAAGGCGCGCGGCGGCATGCCCTGGAGCCGGCGGAAGATCCGGCAGAAGTGCTCCGGCGAGACGTGCAGCTCGGCAGCCAGATTCTCGACACGGATGCACTGTCCCGGACTGCGGCGGATCCGCTCGCAGATCTCCTCGATCTTGCGCGCCTGATCGCCCAGGAGCCCCGGCGGCCAGGTCTGCGCATCCTGGCGGATTACCTCCAGCAGCGCGGTCTGCAGCCAAGCACGCGCCCATTCGTGGCGACCGTCCTGATGGCAGCGCACGACGCGCATCAGGAGTTCGCGGAAAAGTTCCCCCGCGCCCATCCGTCGTACGAAAGGTGGGAGCTCCTCGTCCGGCAGACCGATGGGTCTGCCCGCCTCGTTGGTCAGGTCGAAGTGGACGGCGATGAGTGTCAGCGGCCGGCTTGGATCGTGTCCCGCTTCGTAGGAGCTTCCGGTCCGCAGCAGCAGGCAGTCGCCGGCCCCGATCGGCGTGGACCGCGTCCCGTCGCTGATCCAGCCAGCCCCCTCGGTCACGTACCAGAGATCCAGGTCCGGCAGGTCGCGCACGCTCCAGGACCAGTCGGGCTCGCAGACGAAGACGTCGCCCCAGTCGAGCTCCACGCCGCTTCCCGGCATCCACTCCCGCATATCAGAAAACTACAAGAGAATGCTCGCTGGCACTATGGACAAGAGATTTGGCGCCAGACTAGCCTCAGAAAAGGGCATGTCGCTGACTGACGGAGGAGCCGCCCCGATCGGAGAGGAGCAAGAAGCGTGCCTCACTACGACCTCGAAGAGCTCGTTCTCGGCGACATCCTGCAGGAGCGGGCCACCACCCACCGGGAATCGGTCTTTCTGAAGTTCCGCGAGGGAGAGCTCACCTTCGGCGAAGTGAACGAGACGGCCAACCGCGTGGCCCGAGGGCTTTCGGCGGCGGGCATCGCCGCGCGTGACCACGTGGCCGTAATGCTGCCCAACTGTCCCGACTTCTTGCACGTCACCTTCGCGCTGGCCAAGCTCGGTGCCGTCGCGGTACCGGTCAATATCGCTTACAAGGGCGACCTCTTGCAGCACGTCCTGGAAACATCGGACGTCTCCATGCTGGTGGTGGACGAGCCCTTCCTGGATCGGATCGCCGAGGTGGAGAGGAACCTCTCCAAGCTCGTCTCGGTAGTGCTCCGCAAACACGACGGATCGTCGGCAGTGCCGAAGGGACTGGCAACGCCGGTCATCCCGCTGAATCGGCTGCTCGAGCACGGAGTCGAGGCGCCTCAGGTGGCCGTACGCCACAGCGACCTTCAGGCCATCATGTACACGTCGGGCACGACCGGTCCGTCGAAGGGTGTGATGGTTCCGCACGGCCACGCTCTGACCTGCGCCAGGGACTCCCTGGTGTTCATGGCGCACAGGTCCGAGGAGAGCATCTACTGCCCGCTCCCCCTCTTCCACGCCGCCGCCTTCTGGGACGGGGTCATGGCTGCCCTGCTGGCGGGGTCGAGCATCGGTATCGTCGAGCGCTTCAGCGCCTCGCGGTTCTGGGACGACGTGCGCGAGTTCGACGCGAGCCTGGCAATGGGCGTCTTCTCCATGATTCCCATCCTGCTGAACCAGCCGCCCACTCGGGACGACAAGAACCACCCCCTGCGCAGCTTCTACATGGGCAAGTCCGCTTTGGACGAAGCGTTCTTTGCGCGCTTCGGGGCTCGGGCCGTAGAGACGTACACCAGCACCGAGATCGGCATCGGCACCGCAAGCCCCTACGGTCATTGGCGGGCCGGCTCCTGCGGCGAGACCAACCACGGAAGATTCGAGGTTTGTGTGGTCGACGAACAAGACCGCGAGGTCGCCCCGGACGAGCCCGGCGAGCTCGTCGTCCGCCCCAGGCAGGCGTTCGTGATGACCACCGGGTACTACAACTTCCCCGCGGCCACCGCCGAGAGCATGCGGAACCTCTGGTTTCACACGGGCGACCGGGCCCGCCGGGACCGGGATGGCTACTTCTACTTCGTGGAGCGGATCAAGGAGTCGATTCGCGTCCGGGGCGAAAACATCTCGGCCTTCGAGGTGGAGCGGGTGATCAACACCCACCCCGCGGTGCTCGAGAGCGCCGCCTTTGGCGTGCCCTCCGAGCTGGAAGAGGAGGAGCTCGACGTCGCAGTCGTGCGGCGGCCGGGGGCCAGCCTGGATCCGGCGGCGCTGGCCGCCTATTGCCAGGAATGTCTGCCCGCGTTCATGGTACCCCGCTTCGTCGAGCTCGTGGACGAGCTTCCCAAGACACCGACCGGAAAGATCGAGAAGCACGAGCTGCGCCGTCAGGCGGTGACGTCGCGAACCTGGGATCGAATGGAGAGGCGGCCGGCGAAGTCGGAAGCGGAGAGATAGGAGATGGACTGGAGAGACACGCCGGAGCACGCAGCGTTCCGCACAGAGGTCCGCGAGTTCATCCGCCGGGTGTTTCCCGAACGCTACCGGCCGGACTTCGAGATGGCGCAGAGCCTCGAGCCGGAAGATGTCCGCGGCTACAACTGGGCCGCCGATCGCCGCTCCGGCGATCCGGAGCGGCGCGACGCCGCGGTCGAGTGGGCGAACGCCTTGGCGGGACGGGGCTGGGTGGCCCCGGGTTTTCCGAAGGAGTACGGCGGTGCTGGCCTCGGCGTGACCGAGGAATTCATCCTCCAGGAAGAGATGATGAAGGCACAAGTGCCCCCGGTAAACGGGATCGGCGTCTGCCTGATGGGCCCCACCCTGCTCGAGCACGGAACCGAGGAGCAGCGACGCGAGCACTTGCCGAGAATCGCCAGCGGCGAGCTGGCGTGGGCCCAGGGGTTCTCCGAGCCCGGTGCCGGCTCCGATCTCGCCTCGCTCACGACACGCGCCGTCCGCCACGGCGACAGCTATGTGGTGAACGGTCAGAAGGTCTGGACCTCGCTGGCTCAGTACGCCGACTGGCTCATGGCTCTGGTCCGCACCGACGCGGAGGCGGCCAAGCACCGCGGGATCACGTTCCTGATGATCGACATCAACACTCCCGGCATCACCGTCCGGCCCGTCGAGGACATGCGGGGCGGCGAGCCGTTCGCGGAGGTCTTCTTCGAGGACGTACGCGTGCCGGTAGCCAACCGCGTGGGCGAGGAGAACCGGGGCTGGTACGTGGCGATGGCGACGCTCGGGTTCGAGCGCGCCGGCATCGGATCGACCATCAAGTACCAGCAGACGCTCTCTCGCCTGATGGAGTTCGTCCGCAGCGACGAGGGGCGCCCGTTCCTGCGCCCGGGATGGGAAGCAGCGCTTCGTACCGAGATCGTCCAGCGCCAGATCGAGGTTCGCGTCCTCTACAACCTCGCGTTGCACTCGGTCTCGAAGCAGGCCGCCGGCGAGGTTCCGGGCTACGAGGCGTCCGTCAGTCAGCTCTTCAGTGCGGAGTTGCACCAGCGCCTGGCCCGAACGGGACTCAAGGCATTCGGCCCCTATGGACAACTCACCCAACGGCGGGGCGCGCCCCTGGACGCGATGTTCACGCGCGACTTCCTCGACGCTGTGGCTCATCCGTTCCTTGGGGGGAGCACCGAGATCCAGAGGAACGTGATCGCTACACGTGGGCTGGGGCTCCCACGGAAATAGCGAAGGCGCCAGAGGCATGACAGGAAATGCGTGAAGAGGGGAATGCGATGACATACGAAACGCTTGACATCAAGGTTGAGGACCGAGTGGCTTGGCTCACGCTGAACCGGCCGGAGGTCCTGAACGCCATCGACGAGAAGATGATGATGGAGCTGCGGGCGTGCTGCGACGACCTCGACCAGCGCGTAGACGTCTCCGTCGTCGTGCTCCGCGGCGCCGGGCGTGCGTTCTGTGCCGGGATGGACCTGAAGTGGTCGGAGTCACTGACCCGGAAGGACCGGGTCGAGAGCAACCGGATCGGTCAGAAGACCTTCGACAAGCTGGAGGCGATGGGGACGCCGGTCTTCGCCGCCGTCCACGGTTACGTGCTGGGCGGCGCGCTGGAGCTGGCGCTGGCCGCGGACTTCATCGTGGCCGCCGACGATGCCCAGCTCGGGCTTCCCGAGATCACGCTGTCTGCCCACCCGCCCTACCGTCCGAAGATCACCGAGGACGGCGACCCCGACCAGCCCGAGTTCGGCGGCAGCGCCCCGGGCTGGGGCGGCCTCACGCGCTTGCCGGAACGCATCGGGAAGGCGAGGGCGAAGGAACTCATGTTCACGGGCGTCAGAACCGGCGCCGAGCGGGCCCTTCAGCTCGGGCTCGTCAATTCCGTCTGGCCGCGCGCTGAGTTCGACGAGCAGGTCAAGGAACTGGCGACGCGGATCGGCGCGATGAACCGGTACAACCTGCGGCTGGTGAAGGAGCTGGTCACCCGCGGCTACGACCTGCTCGAGGGACACCCGAGCTAGGGAGGGAACCGTGCTGAGCATCTACCGGATCGACCACATCGGCCAGGTCGTCGGCGACCTCGAGAAGCAGGTAAGGCTGCTGGAGGGGCTCTTCGGATTCCGGCGGACCCGGGCCTGGGAGAGCGCCGAAGAGGGCTGTCGCGGCGTGCTGCTCGACGTGCCGGGAAGCTGGGGACAGCGTTGGGAGGTGCTGTCCCCCTTGGGCGAGGACTCCGCGTACCACGCCTTTCTGGACGGCCCGCTCGGGCCGGGTCTCCACCACGTGGCGGTCCAGGTCACCGATCTGGCGGCCGCCCGGAAGCGCCTCGAGGAGCTGGCCATCGATGCCAGCGAAAACCAGCGCTGGATCGACGTGCCCTTCGCCCCGCCCGCGGGCCCGGCCGGAATCGGGTTCCGGATCTTCGCGCCGCCCGTCCTTGCCACCTGTGGAGACCACGGCGCGCCGAGCGGGGCCCTCGAGACGCCGCCCTCCGATGCCCCGAATCTGGGCATCGTCGGCATCGAACAGATCGGACAGGCGTATCCGGATCGCGAGGTGTTGGCGCGCTGGTGCGAGCAGGCGGTCGGAATGCGTGAGGTCTACCGGACGCCGGACGGCCAGCACTCCGACATGGCCACGCTGGTGCTGACGATCCCCGGCACGCAGATGCGCTGGGAGCTCATTGCACCCGTGGGCGAAGCGTCGTTCGTCCAGTCCTTCTTGAACAAGCGCGGCGCGGGCGCCGCGCACGTGACCTTCGAGGTGCGCGACTTCGAGCAGGCGATGGCGGCGGCCGAGCACCACGGCATTCCGACCTTCGACCTGCACGAGGGCGAAACCGACGGCGCCCGGTGGCGGGACTGGTTCATTCACCCCAAACATACCGGTGGCTTCCTCGTCCAGCTCTTCTGGGAGGAGCGGCCGGGGGTCTGGAGCCGCTCCGACAAGGTTCCGTACCGGCGTTGATTGGAAAGGGCATGGACCTGAGACTCAGCGAAGAGCAGGAGCTCGTCCGTACGGCGGCCCGGGACTTTCTTGGGAAGGAATGTCCCGTGGCACACGTCCGGGCCATGGAGGAGGACGCGAGGGGCTACTCGCCGGAGCTCTGGCGGAAGATGGCCGAACTCGGCTGGATGGGGCTATCCCTATCGGAGAAGTTCGGGGGTATCGGGAACAGTTTTCTGGACCTCTGCATTCTCATCGAGGAGCAGGGCCGATGCCGGCTACCGGCACCGTTCTTCTCCACCGTCGTCCTCGGCGGCCTGCCGATCGCGAAGTTCGGCAACGAAGCCCAGAAGTCCGACTACCTGCCTGCGATTGCCGCCGGCGACCGCATCATGGCCTATGCGGAGGCCGAGCCGGGTGCCGCGTGGGGCGTGCCCGAAGTGGGCCTCACCGCCACGCGAGCTGGGGAGGAACACTACGTCCTCGACGGCACCAAGCTCTTCGTCCCCTACGCACACACCGCCCACGACATGCTGGTCGTAACGCGTACCAGCGGCGCCAGCGAAGGAGAGGTCACGCTGTTCCTGGTCGATGCCGAGAGTCCGGGGATCCGGTACGAGCGGCTCGAGACCATTGGATCCGACCATCAATACGAGGTCGCATTGAAGGACGTCCGCGTGCCGAGGTGCAACGTCCTGGGCGAGGTCGACGGGGGCCGGACTATCGTCGAAGCGATCGACGAATGGGGCACCGCCGCCAAGTGTGCCCAGATGGTCGGCGGTGCCCAGCGGGTTCTAGACATGACCGTGGAGCACGCCACGCAGCGCGTGCAGTTCGGGCGCCCCATTGGCACCTTCCAGGCCGTCCAGCACCACTGCGCCAACATGGCGGTGGACGTGCTCGGCTCGCGCTTCATCGCGTACGAGGCCATCTGGCGCGTGAGCGAAGGCATGGACGCCAGAGAAGAGGTCTCCATGGCCAAGGCCTGGGTGAGCGACGCCTATCAGCGCGTCTGCAACCTCGGCCACCAGATCCACGGCGCCATCGGCTTCAGCAAGGAGCACGACCTCCAGCTCTACTCCCGCCACGCCAAGGCCGCCGAGCTTTCCTTCGGCGACGGCGACTACCATCGGGAGCTCCTTGCGCAACGGTTCGGGCTGTAGCACACGGGATGCGCAGGGCTGTTCTGGGACTGGAATCGGGAGAAAGGGGCCGAGCGGATCAAGGCCGCGCCGGTTCTGGACGCGGGGCCCATTCGCACCGAGTCGGGCGAGATCGAGCCGGAGGTGGAGGAGGCGCCGTAAGCCGGTTCAGCCCTTGAGCACGGCGCTGAGGAAGGCACGGGTGCGCTCGTGGCGCGGGTTGGAGAGGATGTCGTCCGGGGATCCCTGCTCGATCACTTGTCCCTCGTCCATGAAGACGATCCGGTCCGCGATCTCCCGGGCGAAGTTCATCTGGTGCGTGACGAGGATCATCGTCATGCGGCCTTCGCGCGCCAGCTGACGCAACACGTTCAGCACCTCTCCCACCAGCTCCGGGTCGAGGGCGGAGGTGACCTCGTCGAAGAGCATGATCTCGGGTTGCATGGCCAGCGCCCGTGCGATGGCCACGCGTTGCTTCTGGCCCCCCGAGAGATCGGCCGGATAGGAGTTCGCCTTCTCGAGGAGCCCGACGCTCTCGAGGAGCTCCCGGGCCTGGCTCTCGGCCTCGTCGGCGGACAGTCCGAGCACCTGCCGCGGCGCCAGCGTGAGGTTCCCCAGCACCGTGCGGTGAGGGAAGAGGTTGAAGTGCTGGAAGACCATGCCCACCTTTCGGCGCAGCCGTTGTAGTCGGGCGCGGTCCGCCCGGCTCGGGCGCTCGGGAGCGGGACCACCCCAGAGCGTCTCCCCGCACAGCTCGACGACCCCCGCGTCGATGGTCTCGAGCGCCATCAGGATGCGCAGGATGGTCGACTTGCCGGAGCCGCTCGGCCCGATCACGGCCAGCTTCTCGGACGGCGCCACCTCGAGGTCGAGGTTTCGCAGCACGTGCACCGAGTCGAAGGCCTTGCAGACGGTGTCGAAGCGCACGGTCGGTTCCAAGCGGATTCCTCAATGACGGAGCTGGAGGCGGGTCTCGAGGCGCTGCACCGCCCAGGCAGAAGCGAGACTCACCAGGAGAAACAGAACACCCACGAGCGTGATCGGCTCCAGGTACCGGAATGATTCGGAGCCGATGATCTTCGCACGCTGGAGCAGCTCGAGCACGGTGATCGCCGAGAGCATCGGCGTGTCCTTGAAGAGCGCGATGAAGCGGTTGCCGAGTACCGGAACCACCGGGGGGATGGCCTGGGGCAGGATCACGTGACGGAACGTCTGGAAGCTGCTCAGGTCGAGCGCCGCAGCCGCTTCCCACTGGCCGCGCGGGACCCCCTCGAGGCCGGCCCGGTAGATCTCCGCCGTGTAGGCACTGTAGTGCAGACCGAGAGCGAGGATACCTGTCGTGAGCGGAGCCAGGGTGAGCCCGAGGTCGGGCATCACGTAGAAGAAGAAGTAGATCTGCACCAGAAGCGGCGTGTTGCGGACGAAGTCGACGACGATGCGCGTGGCCCGCGCGACGCCCCGGACATGCGTTCGCTGCAGCATCGCCCAGAGGAGACCGAGAGCGAGCGCCAGCGTCATACCCAGGACCGTCGCCTGCACCGTGACGACGAGGCCACGCAGGAGCTCCGGCAGGATCCTCCACGTGAACTCCCAGTCGATCACAACTGCACGCTCCCGACGGCGCGTCCGCGCGCCAGGTGCCGCTCGAGGGTGCGCACGCCGTGCGAGAGCCCGAGGGCCAGCAGGTAGTAGACGACGAGGATGCCGCCGAAGATCGCTCCCGAGCGCAGCGTCGCGGCGCGGAGAATCTGTCCCTCGAAGGTGAGGTCCGCGATCGTCACCAGCGAGACGAGGGCCGTGTTCTTCAGCAGCTCGACGAGGAGGTTGTTCGCCGGAGGCAGCATGGCGACGGCGGCCTGGGGGAAGACGACGCGACGCATCGCCTGGGCTCGCGAGAGTCCCAGCGCGAGGGCGGCGTCCCACTGTCCCGGCGGAACGGCACGGAGGGCGCCGCGCACGATCTCGGAGCCGTAGGCCCCGGTGTTGAGGCCCAGCACCAGGATGCCCGCGGTCATCGCTCCGAGTTCGACGCCCACCAGCGGAAGCGCGAAGTAGAACCAGAAGAGCTGAACGAGGGCCGAGGTGCCGCGGAAGACCTCGACGTAGATGCGCACCGGCGTGCGAATCGCGGCCGAACGGGCGCTGCGTCCCAGCCCGGCGGCGATGGCGGCGACCACGGCCAGCGCGGCCGCGGCGAGCGTCAGCTCGATCGTGGTGAGGAGACCCTGGGCGAGGGAGGCGGCGGCCTGGGGCACCGGCCCGCGCTCACCGCGCCGCCGGGGGCGCGCAGAGTTGGGCGGTGGTCATGCCTTCCGGAAGGTCCCTCTCGGTGAAGCCGAAGGGACGCACCAGGTCGCGGTGCTCGACCGAGCCGATGAAGGTGGCGAGCTCCGCATTGAACGCATCTCGCAGGGCCGTGTCTTCCTTGCGGAAGGCGAAGGCACCATAGCCCCGTGCGGGCCGTCCGCCGAAGACCGGATCCTCGAAGGGCTCGGCGAGCGCGAGGGCGTCGGATCGGGCCTTCGCGAGGAGGTCGCGCGCCGTGAGGGCCGTCGCGGCGAAGGCGTCCACGCGGCCTGCCAGCAGGCCGGCCACGGCGCTCGGCGCGTCCGGGAAGCTCACCACCTGGCCGTCCGGAACGCCGGATTCCCGCGCGTATCCGCGCTCCACCGCTCCGGCCATGACGCCGAGGCGCGTCTCCGGATCGGCCGGGACATCGCCATAGCCGTGGAGGCTCTTGGGGTTTCCGGCCCGCACGAGGAAGGCGCCGCCGATCGAATAGGTGGGCTCGGAGAACGCCACCTCGCGGCAGCGCTCGGGGGTCACGTACATGCCGGCGGCGATGAGGTCGAAGCGTCCGGCCTTGAGGCCCGGGATCATCGAGCCGAACTCGGTGAGGACACCCTCGATCTTCTCGATGCCCATCCGGGCGAGCACGGCGCGCGCGATCGCCGGCGCCTCGCCGGTCAAGCGGCCACTCTCGGGATCGACGTAGGCATAGGGGGCCTCGTTCGCGAAACCGACGCGGGCCGCGCCCTCGCGACGCATGCGGTCGAGGGTGGACTCGCCATCCCGTCCCGCTGGCGAGCAGGCGACGCCGAATGCGGCGGCCAGCAGGATGGCGAGACACCGCACCCTGTGCAGACGGCCGGCCAAGGCCTCAGTCCGTCCCGATCGGTCGGAAGTCGCGGCTCGCGATGTACTCGGGCCGGGGCTCGAGGCCGCCGAAGGGCTCGACCAGCGCGTTCTCGACGCTGTTGTACACGAAGAAGACGTTGCTCCGCGGGTAGGGGGTGATGTTCCCGTTCGAGCCGTGCATGGCGTTGCAGTCGAAGAAGACGAC
>JBHHXQ010000077.1:0-11257 GCA_046757105.1 Candidatus Krumholzibacteriia bacterium | reverse complement strand
GGCCTCCCCGGCCAGTGGGGTGACTGGGTCGTTGCCCTGAGCCTGTCGGCGTTCGCCTTCTCGACGATCCTGGGCTGGAGCTACTACGGGGAGAAGAGCATCGAGTACCTCGTGGGCGAGAGGGCCATCGTGCCGTATCGGATCCTGTTCGTCGCGGCCGCCTTCGTCGGGACGGTGCGCAGCCTCGAGTTCGTGTGGGGCGTCTCGGACGTCATGAACGGGCTGATGGCGCTTCCGAATCTGATCGGCCTGCTTCTCCTGAGCGGCGTCATCGCCCGGGAGACCCGAAGCTACTTCCGTCGCGAAGTGTAGAAACCCACCGTTGCCACGGCGCCACCGTGGGGCGATACTCTTCGCAGGTCCTTCGGGACCCGCCGCACGCTCCACGTCAATGCACCGCAAGGGTCTGGTGTCGAGGGGAGATGACATGGCTGCTGAGATTCTTTGTGTCGAGTATTTCAATACGACCGTTCGCGACCGACCAGGCGCCGCGTACGAGATCCTCGCGCAGCTGGCCGCGGCCGAGGTGAACCTCCTGGCCTTCAGTGCGGTCCCGATCGGGCCGGCATACACCCAGCTGGTCCTCTTTCCGGAGAACGTCAAACGTCTGTCGAAGGCTGCCGAGGAGAAGGGCCTGGAGCTCATCGGCCCCAGCCGCGCCTTCCTGATCCACGGCGACGACCAGCTCGGGGCCTTTGCCGACATCCACCGCACCCTGTCCAATGCCGACATCAACGTGTACGCATCGAGCGGCGTCACGGACGGGCGGCACGGATTCGGTTACATCGTGTACGTGCGACCCGAGGACGTCGACCGCGCCGCGAAGGTCCTGGGGATATGACCCAGCGCACGGCCGCAACGCCCTCCCGGGTGACAGAATGTCGCGGCGGCGGCGCACATCTGCCCCCGGCCGGGAATCCGTGAGCGGAAAGAGTGGTGCGCGGCGCCTCACGCACCCTTCTTGCTTGTCAACCACGCGTCCCGGTTAGTAAAGTGATAAAGGTTCCGGTTTCCCTCACGCGGGGGCGAGACCCTTTGGACCCGGGGCGCGCTGCGGATTCTCTCGATGCTGCGATATGTACGCGACACACGCCAGACGCCGCTCCCACTCTCGGTAGACCTCCCTGCTGCCCATCCCCACGAAGGACACTTCCATGACTCCTGAAGCCTTGCGAGGTGGAGATCTGTCCGCGATGGAAGATCGCGGGATCAGCGTCGAGGAGATCCAGCGACAGCTGCGACTGTTCGAGCGGCCGCCGGCCTACCTGCAGCTGGAGCGGGCCTGCGCCCCGGGGGACGGCATCCGCCAGCTGACCCAGGCGGAGCGCGCGACCTGCATGGCGGCATACGACGCGGCGTGCGAGGCGGGGCGCTTCTTGAAGTTCGTCCCGGCCTCCGGTGCGGCCAGCAGGATGTTCAAGTCGCTCCTGGCCGTCTTGAATCGACCCGACCCGCTGACGCGGGAAGAGCTGCGTGCGAGAGCCTCCCGCGGTGATGCGGATGCGCGGGACGCCGCGCGGTTCATCGAGGGAATCCGGAACCTCGCCCTCTTCGACGTGCTGCAGAGCGCCATGGAGGCGAGCCGGCTCGACCTGCCGGCGCTCCTGCGGGCGGGCGAGGTCCGTGCCGTTCTCGAGCACCTCCTGATGCCGCAGGGCCTCGGCTGGTCGGATCTGCCCAAGGGCCTGCTGCCGTTCCACCGCTACCGGAAGGGGCACCGCACGGCTTTCGAGGAGCACTTGGTCGGAGCGGCGGGCTACGTGGCGGACGGTGACGGCAGGTGCCGCCTCCACTTCACGGTGTCTCCAGCACACCGGGAGGATTTCGACGCGGTCCTCGCATCGGTGCGGACCACGCACGAGCAGAAGTACGGCGTGCGTTTCGAGGTGGAGTTCTCGGTGCAGAGCCGCTCGACGGGCACGCTGGCCGTGGATCTCGAGAACCGGCCGTTCCGGACTTCGAGCGGCGAGCTGCTCTTCCGCCCCGGCGGACACGGCGCGCTCCTCGAGAACGTGAACGACCTGCACGGCGATCTCATCTACATCAAGAACATCGACAACGTCATCATCGAGCATCTGAGCGCCGACACGATCCTCTGGAAGAAGCTGCTGGGCGGCTTCCTGTGCATGATGCAGCAGCGCATCTTCACGCACCTGCGTCGACTGCGGGCCGCCGACGCCGGCAGCCGGGCCCTGGAGGAAGCGTTGCGGTTCGCCCGCGACGAGCTCTGCATGCCGCTGCCGGACGCCGTCGTCGTGGCGGGTCCCCGGACGATCCGCGAGTCGCTCGTCCGCTTGCTGGACCGTCCCGTTCGGGTCTGCGGAATGGTTCCCAACACCGGCGAGCCCGGCGGCGGGCCGTTCTGGGTCCGCGACAAGGACGGAAGACTGAGCCTGCAGATCGTCGAACGTGCGCAAAGCGACCCACATTCCAGCGAGCAGCAACGGATCTTCGAGTCGGCCACGCACTTCAGCCCGGTGGATCTCGTCTGCGGGGTGCGCGACTCCGAGGGCCAATGCTTCGATCTGAAGCGCTACGTGGATCCGGATGCGGTGTTCATCTCGGAGAAGTCGAGCGAAGGCCGGCCCCTGAAGGCCTTGGAGCGGCCGGGCCTGTGGAACGGCGGCATGGCCGACTGGATCACCTTGTTCGCAGAGGTCCCGATCAGCACCTTCAATCCGGTGAAAACCATCGTGGATCTCCTGCGCCCCGAACATCAACCCGAGTAGAGGATGGTACCTGGTGGCATTCCGTGATTCGCCGGAGTCGACGCTCGCAGGAAGCCCTCCCGCGACCGACAAGACCGCTCTCTCCGAGGCGACCCGACCGCAGGCGACCCGGGCCGCAACGATCCTCATCGCCGACGACGACCCGGTGAACCGGCGGCTGCTGCGCGCCATCCTCGAGAAGGAAGGTCATCTGCTGTTCGAGGCCACCGGCGGGGACGAGGCAATCGCCATTGCGAGCCAGCTGGAGCCCGACATCGTCCTCCTGGACGTCATGATGCCGGACAAGGACGGCTACGAGGTGTGCGCCGAGATCAAGGCCAACAGCCACTCAGCTCGCATCCCCATCATCTTCATCTCGGCGCTCTCCGAGGCGAACGAGCGCGTCAAGGGCCTCGAGCTCGGGGCCATCGACTACATCACCAAGCCTTTCGGGACGAGCGAAGTGCTGGCGCGCGTGCGCAACCAGCTGAAGATCCAGCAGCTCACGAGAGACCTGATGGACGTGAACCGCGACCTCATGGAGAAGCAGAGGGCTCTCGAGGAGGATCTGAAGGCCGCGGCCGCGATCCAGGAGAGCCTTCTCTCGACGCAAGATCACCAGGTCGACGGCGTTCGCATCGCCTCGCGCTTCCGGCCCTGCGAGGCGGTCGGTGGGGACATCTTCAGCGTCTCCCAGCTCGGGAAGGGTCACCTCGCCGTGTCGATGATCGACGTCAGCGGCCATGGGGTTCCGGCAACGATGCTCTCGGTGTCGCTGGCCCGGACCCTGTCGCCTGAAGCCGGGAACATCATCAAGCCCGGGTCGCCCCCGACGCCACCGAGCGTGGTGATGAGAACCCTCGACGAGAAGTATCCGATCGAGCGCTTCGACAAGCACTTCACCATCTGCTATCTGCTCTTCGACTGCACAACGGGACGGGTGCGCTACACGCGGGCGGGACATCCGATGCCGGTCATCCAGAGGGCCGACGGCTCCTTCCAGGTCCTCGACGCCGGGGGCACGGTCATCGGTCTCGGATCGGATCTCCCCTTCGAGGAGCGCGAGGCGCAGCTCTCACTGGGAGACCGGATCTTCCTGTACTCGGACGGGCTTGTGGAACTCGAGAGCCCGGACGGCGCGCCCTACGGGGAGGAGCGGTTCCTGCACGAGCTGCGGGCCTGTCGTGGCGCGACGCTGGACGATGCCTGCAATCGGATCCTGGAATCGCTGCGGGTGTTCGCGGATGGACGCCCCGCGAAGGACGACATCACACTCCTCGCCCTGGAGTACGAGTGCGCGTCCGGCGCGCGTGGCGCCGGCAAGGATCCCGACCGGTCTCACTGAGTGCCCAGCGTGCGGACTTGGCCCGCAAGCAGCTGGCGCACGGCCTGCCTCAGCTCCGTTGTATCCGACATCTTGGTGACGAAGGCGTCCGCCAGCCAGGTGTTGAAATCATCCTGATAGCCCGGATAGGCGCTCAGTAGAATCGTACGCATCGAGGGCTGCAACTCGAGCAGTTGGCGAAGCAGGCCCGGGCCGCTTTCCTGGCCTAGCTTGATGTCGATGATCGCGCACTGCGGCTTCCACAGCTTCGCGATACGCGTGGCGTCGGTGAAGTTTGCCGCCGTGCGCACTTCGAAGCCGTCGTCTTCGAGCTCGAGCCGGTCGAGGGTGCTGACGCTGGGATCATCATCGACGAGGAGAACCCGGTGCATGTTGAAGCTCCCATCGCGAGAGCGCGCCCCGGTATGTCGCGCTCCCTTCATCTTCGATCCGCCCCGCCGGGCAGTGTACGTTCTCGCCGATCCCGAGTCAAAACAAGAATGGGACAGAATGGCACACAAGGCTCGCTCACGTTCTCCGGCAAGGATCCGCGGTGACGGGCCTGCTGCGAGATTCCGGACGATTTCAGTCATCAGACATCCGTGGCCCGCCCGATCTCGACTCGGGGTCGAAACACCGCCGTTTCGCATCCGATTGTCGCTCGAGCACTCAGTTCCGGTAGCGCTGCAGCTCATCCTGGAGCCTCTTCTCCCAGCCCCCCTCGTAGCGCGAGATCGCATCCTCCAGAACCACCACCGCTTGCTCCTGCTGCCCGTTCGCATGGTGCGCCGCCGCGTACGGGAGGCTCAGGAGCTCGAGGAGATGGTCGTTCGTCTGTGCTTCCCGCTCCCTCAGGAAACGCTCGACCAGCGCGAGGGTATCGTCGTACCGCCCACGACCGTTGTAGGCCTTGGCGAGCTTCTCGACGATTCCGGCGATCGTGTCGGCGGATTTGCCGCTGTAGCTCATGGTGGGCCGGTCGTAGTCGAAGAAGTGATCGACTGCGAACTCGAGCAGCGCGATCGTATGTGGATACGTGGTGTCTCCATACGGCATCAGACCAATGGCCGCCACCAGGAGGTCCGTGTTTTCCGGATGATCGAGAATGGTCTGGTACGCCGCCTTGAAGAACTGGCTCTTCGAGCGCTCCTTGTTCTGCCAGTAGGCGATCAAGTCGTCGTACGTGACGATCGTCACGCCCTTGATCGAAACCTCGTCCCACCACGTCGGCTTCGGACATGCGGCTGCGAATTCCCGACGCAGGACATCGGACGGGCCTTCCTGCTGTGGACCGCAGCTTCCCAGAATCAACGGGACCGCGATCAAGCCGGCCAGAACGTGCCTTGATTGGATTCTGATCACGTCGCACCCCTCTCTCATCGGGCGGAATCCCTGCACGGAGTTCGGAACCACGGGCGGCGCGGCGCAGCCCCAGGGCCTCCGCGGACCGAGGCTCCCTGCGGGGTCGCCGCTCGTCGCGGCATGAAACCGTTCGAGGTACAAGGAACGAGCCAGGCACCAGCGGGCCGGCGAAGCGTGCGCAAGAACCCCGAGGGGTTCGAGGCCGCCGCACCCGACTGCAGGGACGCCGTGAGATCCACGGCGGCGAAGCCGCGGATGAGGACGGCCGAGCCCGAACCGGGCGGCGCATGGAGGCCCGCGTGGATCGCGAGCATGCGCGCGTCGACATCCCTGTTCCCGGCACCAGCAGACTCGTCCGTGATTCCGAGTCGCTTTTCGCCTATTCTCCTCGCCACGGAAGGAGGACTGGCTGTGGGCCGGGTTGGAATCTATGGGTGGGGCATCGTGGCCCCTAAGTCACCCAACATCGACCGCTTTGCGGAGAACCTGGAGTCCACGGAGAGCTGGCTTGCGCCGTTCAACGGCTTCGGACCGGACAACTTCCTGGTTGGAATGCCCGAGTTCGATTTCGCGGACTACCGGCAGTGGATCACGGGACGATTCTCGTCGAACCGCTTCCGCCAGCTCGACGAGAGGATGGATGCCTCCACGAAGTACGCCATCGGCTCCTTCGTGCAGTCGCTGCAGCAGAACCCGGGCATCGAGACGGAGCTCCAGAAGCTCGGCTCGCGGGCACACGTCTACGTGGGCACGGGCCTCGGCAGCCTGCCGACCCACGCCGAACTGACGCTCGTTCTCTACAAGGCGCAGCGCACGTGGGACCGTTTCTGGTCGGATCCCGAGCGCAACAGCGCGCTGCGCGAGTACCTGGAGCTCTCGGACGAGAAACACCGCGCCCGGCCCGACGTGCCGCCGGTTCCCGAGACGGTGGAACTCCACGCACGCAGCGAGGCCGAGGACGCCTGGTGGCATTACTGGGCCTCGCGCTCGCCGGAACTCGCGAAGTACCTGGCGGAGGCCCGCGAGATCGAAGACACGAACGTCGAGGGCGACGTGGAGACGGCGAAGCTGCGCGTGATCCGCGAGAAACACCGGCTGCATGCGAAGCTGCAGGAGAAGTGGCGGGCGCCGGATCCGCCCTGGACCGCGGTGCCGGCAAGCGTCATCTGGAACATCCCAAACACGCCGGCGTGCCAGATCTCGATGATGGGCAGAATCACGGGCGCAACCTTCGCGCCGGCGGCCGCCTGCTCGACGTTCGGCGTGGCGCTCAAGCTCGGCATGGATGCCATCCGGCGCGGCGAGGCCAAGGCGGTTGTCCTGGGCGCGACCGACCCGCCGCCACACCCGCTCACGGTAGGAGCCTTCTACAACGCGCGCGTCCTGGCGGCCGATGGCGGTGTATCGAAGCCGCTCACGCGCCTGCGCGGCACGCACGTCTCCGGCGGCTCGGTGATCTGGATCGTCGGCGACTACGAGTACATGACGCAGAGGGGATTCCGCCCGCTGGGCATGGAGCCGGTGGCGGTCGCGGTGACGGCCGACGCCGATCACATCATCACCCCCTCGCGCGAGGGCCCCACGCGTGCAATGCGGAGCGCGCTACGCACCGCAGGCGTCCGCGCCGGCGACATCGGCACGTGGGATCTGCACGCCACGGCCACACCCGGAGACTTCACGGAGGTCGAGACGCTGAGCCGTGTGATCCCGGGCTCGGTTCTGGTCACCGCACGCAAGGGCACCTTCGGCCACGGCATGAGCGCCGGCGGCGGCTGGGAGCTGAGCGCCCAGTACCTCGGATGCGCGCGCGGCCGCCTCTACCCCACGCCGCTCACCCAAGAGGAGCTCAACCGCGAGATCGGCAGGCTGCACGAGCGCTTCGTGTTCGACAGGGCCCGCGGCGACGCGAACGGGATCGCGGGGAAACTCTCCATGGGCATCGGGGGGATCAACGCGTGCGTCATCTCGTGCCCGTGGGGTGGCGACTGACCCGCCCCGATGCACACGAGGGGAGCCAACCGGCGCTCTACCTTGCCTTGATTGATCGTTCAATCCAATCGGTGGGCCAGCAGGCGCTGTTCTGCACACCCGAGCGGCTTCCGAGGCGCTATAGTCGACCCCGTCCCTCGCCTGAGATTCGAGCACGGCAGATGAACCGAACAGGAGGCAACCATGGCAGTCAAGCCGATCCCCGATGGATTCCACACGGTCACGCCACACATCGTCGTGGACAACGCCAGCGAAGCCATCGACTTCTACAAGAAGGCGTTCAACGCCGAGGAGATCATGTCCATGCCGGCGCCGGACGGGAAGATCATGCACGCCCTGATCAAGATCGGGGATTCCTTCGTGATGCTCAACGACGAGTTCCCGGACATGGGTGCGAAGGGCCCCAAATCCATCGGCGGCACCGGTGTCACGCTCAGCCTGTACGTGGAGGAGGTCGACAAGGTCTTCGAGCGGGCGGCCAACGCCGGGGCCGAGGTGGTCATGCCGGTGGCCGATCAGTTCTGGGGTGACCGCTACGGCATGCTGAAGGACCCGTACGGACACCAGTGGGCCGTGGCCACGCACAAAAGCGATCTCACGCACGAGCAGATCCTGGAGGCTGCGGCGAAGCAGTTCGGTGCCGGCAGCTGCTGAGCCATCTGCAGGTCGCGATGCAGGCCTGCTCCGGGGCGATTCGAGCCCCGGCAAGCGAGCAGCCATCGCACCTGGGCAGCCGCCACACCTAGGAAGACGCACAGAGCCCCGAGCGACGAGCTCGGGGCTCTTGGCATCGAATACGCGGAACCCGCAGCTGGCCGCGTGCTTGCGCCGCGCGCGACCGCCGCCAGCACGACCAGCACGGGTTGCCCGAGAGCACCGGCATCGAAGGCAAGGGCTCGGCGACCCGGAGCGGCTTCAGCGCCGCTCCTGCAAGCGTCGATTCGACCGAGGATTGGCGAACCGAATCCGGGCCGGCCGGCTCGGTGGACGGGAACCTGCGCCAACCGTAGAATGGCCGCGGTGCGCGCACCGTTCGCTTGTTCGCTTTCCGACCCGATGACCAGCGGCCGCAAGGAGGAGTCGTGGAACTCTCGAAGAAAACCTGGAGCCTGGGTGACGCCGAGTCGGACGTGCAGCGCACGTTCGCGGACTGGCGGGCGAGCGGCAAGGTGCAGCGTCTGTGGCGTGGCGACACTTCGCTCTGGTCGGGGACCGACGAGGACCAGTGGCTCGGCTGGCTCGGCGTCGTGGAGAAGCAGCAGCGCCACGGGGAGGCCCTGCAGCGCGCCGTCCGGGACGCGCGCGGCGCCGGCTTCGCGCACGTGCTCGTCCTCGGCATGGGCGGGTCGAGCCTGTGCCCCGAGGTGATGGGCCGCACCTTCGGGCCGGTTCCGGGAGCGCCCGAACTCCTCGTTCTCGACTCCACCGTGCCCGCGCAGGTGTCTGCGCTGCGTGCGCGGATCGACCCCGCGAAGACGCTGTTCATCGTCGCGTCGAAGTCGGGGGGCACGACGGAGCCGAACGCGTTCAAGCAGTACTTCTTCGACGAGGTGCAGAAGGCAGTCGGCCCCGAGAAGGCGGGCTCGCACTTCATCGCCATCACCGATCCCGGAACCGGTCTCGACGAGCTCGCGAAGTCCGAGCGCTTCCGGTCCATCCTGCACGGCGTTCCGAGCATCGGCGGGCGCTACTCCGCGTTGTCGAACTTCGGGATGGCGCCGTCCGCCCTCATGGGCGTGGACGTCGCGGCGTTCCTCGAGCGCGCCGGGATCATGGTGCGGGCGTGCGCCCCATCCGTGCCGCCCGAAGAGAACCCCGGCGTGGCGCTGGGAATCATCCTGGGAACGCTGGCGCTTCGCGGTCGCGACAAGGTGACGCTGGTGACGTCCCCGGGGATCGCCTCGCTCGGCGCCTGGCTGGAGCAGCTCCTCGCCGAGTCGACTGGCAAGCAGGGCAAGGGGCTGGTTCCCGTGGACGGCGAGGAGCTCGGGCCGCCGGACGTGTACGGCGACGATCGCCTGTTCGTCTACGTCCGGCTGGACGGCGCCGCGGCGCCGGAGCAGGACGCGGCCGTCGATGCGCTCGAGAGCGCCGGCCATCCCGTCGTGCGGGTGGCGCTGGAACAGACGATGGACCTGGGGCAGGAGTTCTTCCGCTGGGAGGTCGCCACTGCGGTCGCCGGCTCGGTGCTCGGGATCAACGCGTTCAACCAGCCGGACGTCGAGGCCAGCAAGGTCGCCACACGCAGGCTGACCGCCGCGTACGAGGAAACGGGGCAGCTCCCCGAAGAGACGCCCTTGCACCGTGAAGGAGACTTGAGCCTGTTCACGGACGGCGGGAACGCCGAGGCGATCGGCGCGGCGGCCGCGTCGGGGTCGCTCGAGGCGCTTCTGGCCGCACACCTGGGCCGGATCGGGAAGGACGACTACTTCGCGATCAATGCCTACGTGGAGATGAACGCGGACAACCGGGACGAGCTGCAGGCGATCCGCCATGCCGTCCGCAACCGTCATCGCGTCGCGACCACGCTGGGATTCGGGCCGCGCTTCCTCCACTCGACCGGTCAACTGCACAAGGGCGGCCCGAACAACGGCGTCTTCGTGCAGGTCACCTCGGAGGATGCGCAGGACCTCCCGGTTCCGGGCCGGAAGTACAGCTTCGGGGTTCTGAAGCGCTTCCAGGCTCAGGGCGACTTCGAGGTGCTCTCCGAGCGCGAGCGGCGCGTCCTGCGCGTCCACCTCGGTCCGGATGCGCCTGCAGGACTGCGGAAGCTGCGAGCCCTCGTCGAAGCGATCTCGGCCTAGGCGTTCGAGGCCGCTGGGCGCGGGAACCACAGGACTCGAGGCTCTTCGTGCACGAGTTCGAGGCGCGCTGCCGATGGCAGCGGTCTCGAAGCCCACCACCAGGAAAACGACGGAGGCAAGACATGGAACTCGGAATGATCGGGCTCGGCAGGATGGGTGGCAACATGACCCGGCGGCTCCTCGGTGGTGGGCACCGGGTGGTGGTCCACAATCGCAGTCCAGAGCCGATGCGGAGCGTGGCGGCGCTCGGCGCCGTGCCTTCCGAATCACCCGAGCATCTGGTGACGCAGCTCGAGCAGTCGCCGCGCGTGGTCTGGGTGATGGTGCCGGCCGGCGATCCCACCGAGAGCATGATCGGCATGCTGGCCGGGCTCCTGGCGCCCGGAGACGTGGTCGTCGACGGCGGCAACAGCAACTACAAGGAGTCCGTGCGCCGCGCCGCCATGCTGGCCGCGCAGAACATCCACTTCGTCGACGTCGGCACGAGCGGCGGCATCTGGGGCCTCGAGGAAGGTTACAGCATGATGGTGGGCGGCGATCCCCAGGTGGTCGAGGGCCTGAGCCCCGTCTTCGAGACGCTGGCGCCGGCGCCCGACAAGGGGTGGGGCCGCGTGGGACCTTCCGGCTCCGGGCACTTCGTCAAGATGGTGCACAACGGCATCGAGTACGGAATGATGCAGGCCTATGCCGAGGGCTTCGAGGTGATGCGCAGCAAGCAGGAATTCGGTCTCGACCTGCACCGGGTGGCCGAGATCTGGCGCTCCGGGAGCGTCGTGCGTTCCTGGCTGCTCGATCTGCCGGCCAACGCGCTCGAGGAGGATGCGGATCTGCAGAACATCCGCGGCTGGGTGGCCGACAGTGGTGAGGGTCGCTGGACGGTGGCCGAGGCCATCGATCTCGACGTGCCTGCTCCGGTCATCACGTTGTCGCTTCTGGCGCGCTTCGTCAGCCGCCAGGAGGACAGCTACGCCGCCAAGCTCCTGGCGGCCATGCGCAACCAGTTCGGCGGCCACGCGGTCAAGAAGAGCGAGGAGGCCTGATGGGATCCACGAGCATCGTCATCTTCGGCG
>JBHHXQ010000076.1:0-11278 GCA_046757105.1 Candidatus Krumholzibacteriia bacterium | reverse complement strand
CGGCTGCGGTTCGACCGCGGCGCGGAGCGTCATGCCGGACGTGTTCCACCGGCTGCGGTTCGATCACGGCACGGGTGGGCCATGCCGGACGTGTTCCACCGGCTGTGGCTCGATCACGGCGCGGGTGGGCCATGCCGGACGTGTTCCACCGGCTGCGGCTCGATCACGGCACGGGTGGGCCATGCCGGACGTGTTCCACCGGCTGCGGCTCGATCACGGCGCGGGTGGGCCATGCCGGACGTGTTCCACCGGCTGTGGCTCGATCACGGCGCGGAGCGTCATCCCGGACGCGTTCCAGCTGCGGCTCGACCGCGGCGCGGGTGGGCCATGCCGGACGTGTTCCACCGACTGCCGGTTCGATCACGGCGCGGTGGGGCGTCTCGTGGAGGCGGTCGAGTCGGCCCGGCAGGTGACCAGCCAGGGATCGCAGTGCTGGGGCGCGGGAGGCGCTGAGGCCGGAAGCGGGGACGGCCAGCTCGACTCGTGCGGCTGCGCTCGGATGCCTGTCATCCGGACGTCTTCCTCTCGTGGCCAACAGTCTCGGCGCGGGTGGGGCCTCTGGCGTCGTTCGAGAAGTCCCGGGCACGCGGGACGATCAGCGGGGATGCCGGACTCGCGCGGCGAGGCGCCTGCACCAGGTGACGAGCCAGCCGATCGGATGACGGAGCGGCCTGGCCGAGCGGCGAGCCGCCCGTCGCACAGCGTCCTCGCGACGAAGGCCAGGTTCACCCGGTCGCGGCTAGAGAGGCCAGAAGCGGGGAATGAGAAACGACGCCATCAGCCAGAACATCAGGTTGAGGGGGGCTCCGACGCGCATGAAGTCGGCGAACTTGTACTGTCCGGGGCCGTAGACGAGCGTGTTGGTCTGGTAGCCGACTGGCGTCATGAAGCTGGCTGATGCCGCGAAGGTGACGGCCGCGAGAAACGGCCGCGAGTTGACACCGAGGGACTCGGCCGTGGCGATCGCGACCGGTGCCAGGAGCACCGCGGTTGCATTGTTCGAGATGACCTGTGTGAGAAGGGACGTGACCACGTAGAAAGCGGAGACCAGCGCCACCGGCCCCCAGACACCGACGGTTCGCACCATCCAGGAGGAGATGAGCAACGCGGCGCCGGTCGTCTCCATCGCGACGCCGAGGGTCAGAACCCCCGCAAGCAGGAAGATGACCCGCCACTCGATGGCCCGGTACGCCTCCTCCAGGGAGATGCAGCCGGTGATCACGAGGAGGAAACATCCGATTACGGCGCTCGCGACGATCGGGAACACATGGAGTGTCGCGCTCACGACGACGCCGATGATGATGAGCAGAGCGGGCATGATCTTGCTCTTCCGGAACTCGGGTAGCCCGACCTCCGAGACGATCACGAACTCCGGACTGCGCTTCAAACGCGTCAGGGTGACACGCCTGATCTCCAGGAGCAGCGCGTCTCCGGCTTGGAGTATCGTGTTCGCGAGATTCTCGTGCAGGAGCTGCCCGTGATGGCGGATCGCGAGAACGACGGCCCCGAAACGGTTTCTGAACCGGGTGTCCTTCAGCGACCTGCCGTTCAATGCCGAGTTGGGAGAGATCACCGCCTCGACAAGAGCACTCTGGGAGGATTCCAGATCTTCGTCGCGCCACTTCGTGCTCGGCTTCAGGGCCACGCCGACACGCTGCTGGAGTGACTTGATTTTCTCGACGCTGCACCGGACGAGGAGGGAGTCGCCCGCTTCGAGGATGGTCTCGGGTGTTGGAAGCAGGAGCGGTTGCGATTCCCGCCGCACCTCGAGGATGGCGATGTCGAGATCGCGACCCAGCGCGGATTCCTTGAGTGCTTTGCCCACGGACTTCGCTTCGGGAAGCAGGACGATCTCGGTGAGGTAGTCGCCCATCCCGAAGGTCTGGGTGAGATCTCCGACGTCTCTGCGCTCGGGAATCAAGCGCGTGCCGAACGACATCATGTAGAGAACCCCGACTCCGAACATGAGAAGGCCCAGGCGTGCGAACTCGAACATGGCGAAGGGGGGTTGGCCGTGCTGCTCGGTGATCGAGCTGACCAGGATGTTGGTCGAGGTGCCGATCAAGGTGCACACGCCGCCGAACATGGACGCGAACGAAAGCGGCATCAACCACTTCGAAGGACTGATCCGGGTGTCGCGCGCGACGCCCAGCACGATCGGCAGGAAGATCGCGACCGCCGCGGTGTTGTTGATGAACGCGGAGAGAGCTCCCACGACCACCATGATCGTGAACAGCGCGAACCAGAAGCTCCTCTTGCCCACGCTGGCCAGAGCCGATCCCACGAAGCCCACCGCGCCCGTCTTGAACAGTCCGGCGCTCAGAACGAACATGGCGCCCACGGTGATCGTCGCCGTGTTGCTGAACCCGGAGATGCCTTCCTCCGCCGTCACGACCCCCGCCGACATGAGCGCGGCCATGACGCCCAGTGCGACCAGGTCGACGGGCAGCCTCTCCGTCGCGAAGAGGATGACCGCCATGAGGAGGATCGCGAGGGTGAGGGCGATCTCGAAGGTCATACGGACTCCGCCAGGGCCGAACTGCGATCGGCGCGTTGGGGGTTCACCGAGACGGGGCGAGCGTATTGGCCGGCCGGAACGGTTGCAAGTGTGGATGCGCACCGGAGTGCAGCCAGCTGCTCGTGTCCAGGCGGGTTCGTGGCGGTGCCCTGGCCAGACTCGCGCGGTCTGTTGGGCACGACCGCCCGTGCGGGTAGTCGGCTCCTGCGGCGATCTCCTCCTGCGGGCGATCTCCTCCTGCGGGCGGCCTCCTCCTGACGGCCCTCTCGTGATCCTCGCGGCCTCCGCGGAATGCGAGGAGGTCGATCCCGCCGGTGTGGCGTGCGGCTCATCGTGCGCGGAGCCCATCGAACGGTCCGAGCTGTGGATGCCATCTCGACGGCCCGGGTGCGCCTTCGGGCAGGCCGATCACGTGGCCGCGATCCCGAGCGGCTCAACGGTCGGCTTCCGGGAACTTCTCTCGGAGCTTCGCCAGGTTGATCTGGATCGAATGGTGGGAGTTCATCAGGGATTCGAGGATCTCCTGCCGCCCCCGCGTAGTCCGAGGCTCTTCGCGCTTGTCCTCGAGGAACGGCCACAAGCTCTCGCGGATGTCGGGCGGCAACGTGCTCTCGAGGTACTCCAGCGCCGTGCCGCGGAGCATCGGGTCGTTGGTGTGTAGCCCCCGGTAGGCGATCTGCAGCGGCTTCTTGTCCAGGGCCAGCGACAGAACCGTGAACACGTGCTCCAGACTGCGGTTCGTGCGTTCACGCAGATAGTCGTCCACGAACGCAGCATCCGTGGGGTCGTCGATCTGATCCAGGAGGCGTCGGCTGACCCAGACACCTCGATCGACCCGGGTCTCGCGCAGCACGATCGCGAAGACGCGGTTGCGATCGATGGGCGCTGACGGATCGCGTTCGTGGATGCGGGCCAGCGCACGTCCGGACCGGAAGCGCACCTCGAAGCGGCGGTCCAGGAGTCCCAGCAGCAGCCCCTCGATGGCCTTGGGAGTCTCGATGTGGCTCAGAATCATCGGGATGCGTCTGCGGATGGCGAACTCCTCGTCCTTGTCGAGCAACGCGTCCACGAGCTGCCCGGCGATTCGATCGCCCGCGTTCACGAGGGCCCGGGCCGCGTGCGGGTAGACCTGGTCCCAGGCCAGGAGAGGGATCACGTGCGGTGCCAGCTCGGGTCCGATCGGGGCGGACTGCAGGGCGACGTGCACACGCAGCGGATCCCCGGAGCGCAGGTCCACGATGCGTTGCACCATTGGGTCCACGGCTTCCTTCCCCTCACCCTCGGGCCCGGCATGTTGCGTCTTCACGGTGGCCGCCGTCGGAGGTTTCTGGAAGACCAGCGTCGCCATGGACTGCATCATCATGGTGCGCGTCATCGGATCGCTGATTTCCTCGGGGTCGATCCTGTAGAAGCCGGAGACCAGCCGTTGCTCGAGCTCCCGGACGTACCCGGCTTGCAGGCGTCGTGCGATGAGGAAGCCGAAGCAGGCCAGGGCGACCGCGAACAGAAGCATCGAGTAAATCGCCCGCGTCGCCGGGAGCAGCAGCATCAAACGCACGATGCCGCCACCCAGCCCATCGCCCGCGCGCTCGAAGCCGACGTCGATGATCGTCTTCGTCCGACGCTTGTCGTGCAACGACACCGGCACGAACAGGGCCTCGTACCCCGACCGAAACAGCGAGCTGTACAGGATCGCCTGCGCTCCGCGGGCGATCGCCGCGGAGACGAACCCCGGGGCCACGGCCGCACCCGTGCCGCCGAGGGCGATGGCCAGGGGATGAGCCGCCACCCGCGCAGTCAGGCCGAGCCGTTCCATCGAGATGTGGCTGGCCGCCGTCTGCACGAGAAACGTGGAGAAGCCGACCACGGTGTAGAAGACGGCGAAGAAACGCAGCAGCGCGGCACCGTCCACGAACGCCGCCGTGGCTCGCGCCTTCAGGACGTAGTCCAGAAGCGCAGCGCCGATGGTGCCGGCCAGAACCAGGAGCCCGAGGTTCCGGAGGAACGGGACCCTCTGGAAGATGGCCCGCGTCGATTGGCGCCGGGCACCTTCCGGAGCGGTCGTCGTCGCGCCGGCGCCCGTGTCCGCGAGGGGGCGCTCCGGAGGCTTCAACCGCAGGGCCATCGCGCCGCAGAAGAAGTGCAACGCCGCCAGAACCGGAAGGATCAGCGTGACCGCCAGGTGGGCCGCGACGCGCTCGGCGAGCAGACCTCCGGCCAGCCCGCCCAGGGTTCCAGCGACCGCGATGCGGCCGATCTGCCGCTTGGCCGATCGCGGGTCGAAGCACTCATTGACGGCCGACCAGAAGCCCGAGACGAGGATCGAGCCGAGCGCCGCGACGTGCAGATACACGGCGACCGCCGCAGGCTTCGGCGCCGCTCCGGACCACCCCCACTCGACGAGCAGCAGGGTAGCGCTTCCCATGAACGCCCCGGGCATGAGGCGGGACGGCGCGAACGCCGACATTGCACGCGAGGTCACGAGCACCATCACGATGGAGAAGAGCGACGCACCCATCATCATGTACGGCAGCGAGGTGACCGCGAAGTTCGACAGGAACAGCGCGTCGCGCGCCGCCTTGCTCGCCACCTGCTGCGCGATCAGGGATCCGGCGCAGAGCACGGCCGCCAGAGCGGCCGCATCGCCATTGGCTCGTTGCGCATTCATCGGGCCAGCGCTTCTCCATCCGCCCCGTGCTGCACGGCTTCTCCCGGTTGGTAGAGCGGGAGACGGCACTGCAAGAAGCGGCTCCGCACGCTCCCGGGTTCACGGATGCTCCGAGTCGCACTCTACCAGAAGCTGCTCGTGCGCCGACTGCGGCCTGTGGTCCGGATCTTTCTCTCGACAGCGCAGGAAGACGCGCTGGGCGCTCAGGCTGCGGGGGGCGTTCGCGTCCCGCGGCAGACGTTCGCTTCCGCCGCGGCAGGCGCTGTCGAGTGGGGGTGGGTCTGCCACCCGTGTCGGACCTCGGTGCAGGGATTCCCGGTCACGACCTCCAGCGGAATCGAGCCGCGCGCTCCTGCGGATCCGCTCCCTCCCCGGCCCGGTTGTGGTCGCACGAGCCCTCGACGTCGGGCTACCGGGGTGGAGTGCGAATCACCAGCAGCCGGATCTCGGTCATGTCCTCCATGGCGAAGCGGATCCCTTCGCGCCCGAGGCCGCTGTTCTTGACGCCGCCGTAGGGCATGTGATCGACGCGCCAGGACGGCACGTCTCCGATCACCACGCCACCCACCTCGAGAACGTCCCAGGCACGCTGTACCCTGTACAGGTCGCGCGTGAACAGACCCGCCTGCAGGCCGTAGACACTGTCGTTGATCTCGTCGAGGGCGGCCTCGAAATCGTCGAAACGCGACAGCACCGCGACCGGACCGAAGGCCTCCTTGCAGACGATGCTCTCGTCCTTGGGGACGTCCTCGAGCAGCGTCGCCTCGAGCATCGCGCCTTCGCGCCGGCCGCCGCACAGCAGCTTGCCGCCCCGGTCGAGGGCCGAACGGATCCACGCCTCGAGCCTCTCGGCCTCGCCTTCCGTGATCATCGGACCGATGAAGGTCGACTCCTCCTTCGGATCGCCCATGACGAGCTTGCGCGTGGCGGCGACGAGCCGCGCGCGCAATTCCTCGTACACCACCTCGTTCCCCAGGATGCGCTGCACGCCGATGCAGCTCTGGCCGGACTGGTAGAAGGCGCCGAAGACGATGCGCTGGACCGCATCGTCCAGGTCGGTGTCCGCGTCGACGAGGACGGCGGCGTTGCCGCCCAGCTCGAGCGTCACCTTCTTCTTCCCGGCGCGCGCCTTGAGCGCCCAGCCCACCTCCGGCGAGCCCGTGAAGCTCAGGTGCTTGAGCCGCTCGTCCTCGGTGAACAGCGCCGCGCCGTCGCGCCGGCACGGCAGGATCGAGAAGGCGCCCACGGGCAGATCGGTCTCGGCGAGGATCTCGCCGATGAGGAGCGCGCCCACCGGTGTGAGGCTCGCGGGCTTGAGCACGAACGGACAGCCGACGGCCAGCGCCGGCGCGATCTTGTGGGCGGCCAGGTTGAGCGGGAAGTTGAACGGCGAGATGAACGAGCACGGCCCGATGGGAACACGTTTCCACATGCCGCTGTAGCCGCGCGCCCGCGGATTGATGTCGAGCGGCAGCACCTCTCCGTAGAGGCGCGACGATTCTTCGGCCGCGATGCGGAAGGTGTCGATGAGGCGCGCGACCTCACCGCGGGCGTCGCGGATCGGCTTCCCCGCCTCCACGCACAGGCCGTGGGCCAGCTCTTCGGAGCGCTCCTTGAAACGCTCGACGCAGTGTTGGAGGATGGCCTGCCGCTGGTCGGCAGACAATCGGTGCATCGGCTCGGTGGCCTCGACCGCATTGCCGATGGCGGCGTCGATGGCCGCCTCGTCGGCCATCGCCACGTGTGTGGCCACCTCACCCGTGTACTTGTCGGTCACGGCGAGGTCCTGATTCGGACTCACCGGCTTGTTCGCGAGGTAGTACGGATAGCTCTTCGCCAGCATTGCTCCACTCCGCCAGAATGCCCTTTCCGTGCCACTTCCTCCGGCCTCCACACCGCGGTGCGCTGCGCAACAGCCGTGACGGCGACGACAAACGCGAGCACACGCATGCGGTCTCGCTCCGCGGGCCGTGAGGAGAGGACATCGTCTCCGGCAACTCGTCGGAGACGATACCCGTTCAAAGAATCAGGGCGCAAGCCCCGGGTCGACGAGTTCGACGAGGGTCGCACGGATTCACACGGACAGTCTCTCGAGCGTTCTTGCTGATTCCGCCAACTCGCGCCTGCAGTTGACCCTAATGTGACAAAAGCTTCGCCGGCGACAGACCCGCGTCGCTCGGGTGTGCGAACGCTTCTTCGCGCTGTTTGCCGCGCCTGCCGGGGTAGCGCGCAGCCCTCATGCGGAGAGACTCGAGAACCTCGCGCGACGGAGGCGGGGCTGCGTCCGCCCACGGCGCCCGAGGTTCTCGGATCGTCTACAAGTTCATCGGCCGTCTTCCGGCCGGGTAGCGGATCTCGTATCCGAACTCCGTCTCCTGACTCTCGCCGGGAGCGACCTCGAGATCCCAGATCAGGAATCCGTCGGTGTCGGGGTCGGTGGCGAGCTTCGGCTGCACGTCCTTCACCTTCACGGAAACGTCCTTGTGCGGTGAGAGCGGAATCTGATCGCGAAGTGTGAGCTTCACGGGCACGTCGCAACGATTCGTGACCGCAATCCGGTAGCCGACCTTCGACTTGTGTCGAGCTCCCGATTCGTCGGTTTCGCGTTTCACGAGCTGCCGTTCGATCTCCACGACCGGGTCCACACCGAGGGCGAGCGTGAACTCTTCGCCGGGTGCGACGTCGTCGAAGTGTCCGCGACCGAGAAACTGACCGGCCAAGATCACGCGAGTGGGCCCCGCGAGAAGCGGCAGCTCGGACGAGTTCTCGACTTTCGCCACGAGGTAGGCGCGCGAGGTGAGCTTCGGCACGGCCTCGTGGGAGATCTCGGCCTCGAGTGGCAAGGTGTCGATTCGCATTCTCCGGGTGCGTCCGTCGGATGGAAGATCCTGGCGCGCTGGGACCTCGAACTTCGTGGTGAAGATTCCGGAGTGGGTCATCGAGACGACTTGCGCACTGCGCCCGCCCCGCACGAAGGCCTCGGACTTGGGCAGCTCGACGGGTTGCGACGGGCGAACCGTCTCGGACTCCAGGACCTCCATGTCCGCCAGCGCCCGGAGCTTCTGATCCGCCGGATGCGCGAGAACCGGAGCCACCAGGGCGCGAGCGTGGGGACCGTGGCGCCGAGCGACGGCTGGGCGGTGGAGAGCGTGATCGCCACGTCGCTCCAATCTTCTCCCGTCTGCTGACTGACGCTTGCGGCGTAGACGACCTCGATCTCGTCGAGCGCGTCCGAGACAATCACGTCGTACTCGGGCTGCCACTTCGCACCTCTCGTGGAGTAGTCGAGCGCGAGATCGACGGACGTGGCCGTATCGGCCTCGAGCTCCACCGTGACGTTCCAGGATCGATCCGATCGAGGAGCGGTGCGCCGGCCGATTTCGGCCGCGAGGTTTCGCTCGCGCCGGCGGAGTTCCTCGAGCTTCCGTACGACTTCCGCGAACTCGCGACGATTCTCGCCGACCGAGTCCGTCAGGAACTGGAGCGTTTGGCGGAGCTTGTCGGGGTCGGCACCGTCGGTCGCCGCGAGCTGTCCGGCTTCTTCCGCCTCGTGCGCGCGGATGGACGTGAGGAAGTCCTTCCCGGCTTCGAGACCGAGCTTTCGAGCTTCGCGCTCACGGATCTGGGTTCGGATCTCGTCGAGCTCTTCGCGTAGCGGTGCGAGGTCGGAATCCTCGAATGCTTCGAGGATCTCGCGGCGCACGTCCACGTTGAGGATGCGCACAGCGTCGTCGGCGGAGCCCGAAGCGCGAACGGAGCTCGGATCGATTCCGGGGGGCAGGTCGGTGAAGAGGATCGGATTGCGACCCGGCGTGAGAAGAAGACCTTCCGCGACACGGTGCACGCCGGCGCGGTCCGCGTAGACGGTGACTTCGGTGATTCGAGTGTCGGGCATGATCGGTTCGGCGGCCGTGGGGACGGCCTGCCCGAGTGTGCAGAGTGCAACCCCGAGGGCCAGGGGTCTCGGACGCATGGATACCACCTCTCCGTTTCGGAACCCTCGGGGAAGCGGTTGCGCCACTTTGGCGCCGGTGGGGCGAATCCGCTACCCGGGGTGACCTCTCGAGAAGAGGTACCGTCACGGGTTGGTTCTATTCCGGAATGCCCCGAAGCCTCGCGGCGACGAGTATGGGAATTCGCCGGCATGGGCCCTCACGCCGCGGCCTCCTTGCCGGCAAGGCTGGCCTCAACGGGAGCGATCCGTTGTGCGTTGGCACGGCCCTGACCTGCAACCAAAGATACCGTGGCTTCCCGGAAGGCTCGATCGGCAACGCCCTCTGGCGAGAGGCGTGTACCTCTACGTGTTGCGGACGGGTGACCTGCAGGTGACGCGGGAAGCTCACCGGTCTGCGCTGAGCCGGGTTGGTCGTTCGCTCACCCGGTGATGTAGTTCTCGAGCTGCTCGATCATGAACTGTTGCTCGGCAATGATGGTCTTCACGAGATCACCGATCGAAACCATGCCGACCAGTCGATCGCCATCGAGGACTGGAAGGTGTCGAATGTGTTTCTGGGTCATGAGCGCCATGCAATCCTCGACGGTCTGGCCCGGCTGAGCGTAGGCGACGCGCTTGGTCATGATCTCCTGGACCGCCGTTTTCTTCGACGACTTGCCTTGCAGAATCACCTTGCGCGCGTAGTCACGCTCGGAGACGATCCCGACCAGCTTGTCGTTCTGGGTGACGAGGAGTGCGCCCACGTGCTTGTCCGCCATCATTTGGATGGCGTCGAACACCGAACTCTCCGGCGCGACGCACCAGATCTCTCGGCCCTTCGTGTCCAGGATCTGATTCACGGTTTTCATGGCACCTCCGGCGGCTGGCGTGTCTGCCATTCTGGCGCAGCACCGGCGGCATCTTCCAGTGGAAAAGTGGCCCGCTCCTCACTCGCGGTAGCCCGTCTTCACGTCGGTCCAGCTGCGGCGCTCCACGGGCACGACGCCGCCGAAGATGTCCTCGGCCCTTCCCACGAGGACCTGGAAGTCATCCTGGAAACGACCCCCGGCCCCGGCGGCGAGGATCCCCTCACCGATGGAAAACTGTGGAACACCGAGAGCGTCCACGACGCGCACCGTGACGGGGCCGCTGCCGTCGTCTACGGTGTAGTTGATTCCCGACCCCGCGAGAGCTTTCGCGACGATCGGTGCCACCACTTGAATGTATGTACCCTCCCAGTCGGAGCTGGCCGCGGCCCCGGTGCCCAAGATCTGCGGCTCGAGCGGTGGGTTGCCCGTGCTCAGAAGCGTCACTTCGGCGATGTGGATGATTTCGACGGTCCAGAAGAAGAAGGACACGGTGCCGGTGACGCGCACGATGTTGGAAACATCGAACAACAACGGGTTGTTGGTCGCGTCGCCGAACAGATTGATGCCACGACCGGACGTATCCTGGACGTAACCGGTGAATACCGTGCCTCTGTAGTTGGTCGGAACGTAGACCTGGGCCTCGACGGTGACGACCTGATCCAGGAATGCTTGCGGATTCGCTTGGATGTCGGCGATGGGCGTGTCCGGTTGCGCCCACGCCGTCGGGGCCAGGAGCGACAACACGCCCACGCAGATGTGGATCCATACACGAGTTGCGATGCCAGTCGACTTCATGATGCAGCCTCCACTGGGGACTGGGGATGTCGTGATGATACACCGTTTCTCGGGCGCGGTGGCGTCCGGCCCACGCACTCAGGAGGCTTGGCGAGCCCGCCGATCGAACCGCCGAGAGGCGCGCCGGGCCAGCCGCACCGCGATGCTCAGCGAAGGGGTGGTCGGCGGCGACGGCGCATTGAGGACGTGGATCATATCGGGGCATCGTCGATGACGCATCTTCTGACGGGAGGTTCGCCACACCACGCCGTCTACGCCTGGGGTGCGGCTGCCGCGGCTGCAGACCACTCGTCATACTGCCCAAGGGCACCGCGTACCCTTGGTTTGCCGTTGCGCCAGAGCCTGCTACGCCGCCTCGACAGACTCGTCGTCGCAAGGCTCACCCCGTCGGAGAAGCCCCCCTTTTTCCGACAACCGCTCAGCCGCATCTCTGCACGCGGGCACCGCAGAACGAGGCCCGCGCCCCCCGCGGAATCCGCGGGCTCCGAGAACCC
>JBHHXQ010000075.1:0-11286 GCA_046757105.1 Candidatus Krumholzibacteriia bacterium | reverse complement strand
GTGAGGTCGGCATCTCGGCCACCAACCGCAACTTCAAGGGTCGCATGGGCTCGCGCGACTCGTTCGTGTACCTGGCGAGCCCGGCCGTGGTCGCGGCCTCCGCGGTCGCGGGATACATCGCCTCACCCGCAGGCACGGGTCGGCGGCCGGCAGCCGAGCTGCGCCGCGCGCTCGAGCGCGGCAGTGCGGCGCGAGCGCAGGCAACCGGCACCGCTGCGGTGGCGAGCGTCGAGATCCTCGAAGGTTTCCCGGCGGCGCTCGAAGGCGAGTTGCTCCTGGTGCCGAAGGACAACATGAACACCGACGGCATCTACGGCAAGGACTGGACCTACCAGGAGGGCATGACACCGGAGGAGATGGGCGCGAAGGCGATGCTCAACTACGACCCGAAGTTCCAGGAGGTCGCGCAGCGTGGCGACATCCTGGTGGGCGGCTACAACTTCGGGACCGGCTCGTCGCGCGAGCAGGCCGCCACGGCGCTCCAGTTCCGCGGCATCCAGATGGTGATCGCCGGCTCCTTCTCGCAGACCTACAAGCGGAACGCGTTCAACAACGGCTACATTCTCGTCGAGTGTTCCGAGCTCGTCGAGGAGCTCCAGGCGGCGCACGCGGGTGGCGGCGCGCTCACCATCCGCACCGGCCGCCGGGCGCGCGTCGACTTCGAGAAGGCGCGCCTCGAGTGCAACGGCAAGACCTACGGCTTTGCCCCGCTGGGCAGCGTCGCACAGGAGCTGGTGGCCAAGGGCGGCTTCGAAGCCGTGATCCGCGAGCAGATCGCGAACCTGGGCGGATAGCGCCGGCGCCCGGGCGACACGCCGGAGAGCGTTCACCCGAGCCTGCCCCGCCACGCCCGGGTCCTCGGGGCCCAGGCTCGGCACGACATCGAAAGGACGAGCGCATGCGCGACGAGATTCGCAAGCTGTTCCCCGAGCTGGACCAGATCTCGAATCCAGGACTCCGCGAGAAGGTCGTGGACGTCTGGGAGGACGCGATCGGGTCAGGAGGCTGGACGCCCGCGGACCTGATGCGGATCCCGTTCACGCTTCTTGCCGACGACGTCAACATCATGTACCTGGAGCACATCCGCACCGTGTGCCGGATGTGCATCGCGATGGAGAGGGTTCTGAAGGAGGCGTACGGGGACCGCGTGAAGATCGACCACGACCATCTCGTCGCCGGCGCGCTTCTGGCCGACGTCGGCAAGATGCTCGAGTACGTCGAGAAGGATGGCCAGATCGTCAAGGGTCGCGCCGGGGAGTTCCTGCGGCATCCGTTCAGCGGTGTCGGCCTGTGTTACAAGCACGGCATCCCGGACGCCGTCATGCACGTCGTCGCCACGCACTCGAAGGAAGGCGACCACGTGAAGCGCTTCCCCGAGTCGATCATCTTCCACCACGCGGACTTCACCGACTTCGAGCTGGTGAAGTAGGAGGCGCCGCGCCGTTCGGCCGGCCGGCAGACTGCGGGGCGGGGCCACACCGACGTTCGAGCTGGACGTCGCACCCAGCGAACTGGAGGCTCGCGTGCGCGAGCCGGACGCCTTCCGCCCGACTGCTCGTCCGTGAACCTGGAGGCAAACTTGGGCACCATCACCGAAACCCTGTCGCGCTGGGCGAGCGAGCTGCACTACGAGGACCTCGCGCCCGCGGCCGTCGACGCCGCCAAGCGCTTCCTGTACGACTCGCTCGGCTGCGCCCTGGGCGGCTACCAGACGCACGACCCGCGACTCGTGCTGGAGCACCTCGAGGAGGTGGGCGGCAAGCCGGCATGCACGCTGATCGGCTCGGGCCGCAAGACGGATGCGGTGAGCGCGACGTTCGCCAACTCGCTGATGATCCGCGCCATGGACTACAACGACATCTACTGGAAGCAGGATCCGTCGCATCCGAGCGACATCATTCCAGCGGCCATGTCCGTCGGCGAGCGCCAGAACCGCAGCGGCAGGGACCTCATCGTCGGCATCGTCCTGGGCCACGAGATCGAGATGCGCCTGTGCCTCGTCGGCGTTCCGGGAATCCGGGAGCGCGGCTGGCATCACGCCACGCTCACGGCGTTCGCTGCGCCGGTGGTGGCCAGCTGGATGCTCGGCCTGCCGTGGGAGCAGATGCAGCACGCCATCGGCATCTCGGCGAGCCACTGCTGCACGCTGGGCGCCGTGACGGCGGGGAAGCTCACGATGATGAAGAACACCGCCGACCCGATGGCCGTGCAGGCCGGCGTCGAGGCCGCACTTCTCGCACGCCTCGGATACACCGGCCCCGAGCACGTGCTCGAGGGCAAGGAAGGTCTGTTCCGTTGTTTGGGCGACGATTGGGATCCGGACCGCCTCACCGCAGGGCTGGGCGAGCGCTTCATGATCGCCGACTGCGGCATGAAGGCGTTTCCCACCGAGGCGCTCACACACTCTCCGATCACGGCGACGCTGCAGCTCGTGCGCGAGAACGATCTGCGGGCCGAGGACGTGCAGGAGGTGCACATCGAGAGCATCGCGCGGGCGGCCGACATCCTGAGCGACGCGTCGAAGTACGAGCCGGACTCGAGGGAAACCGCCGACCACAGCCTGCCGTACTGCATTGCGGCGGCGCTCGCCGACCACATGGTGACGCCGCAGCAGTTCACCGAGGAGAAGCTGCGCGACGAGCGCCTGCGGGCGCAGCTCCGCAAGGTCAGGGTGACGGCCAACGAGGAGTTCGAGAAGCTCTTTCCCGAGAAGCAGAGCGCGCGCGTGACGATCACGACGACGGCGGGGAAGAAGTTCAGCCGGCGTGTGGACGTGCCGAAGGGCGATCCGCGCGATCCGATGACGATGGAGGAGCTGCAGATCAAGTTCGACGCGCTGGCCGAGCCCGTGATGAGCGCCGGGCGGCGCGGGGAGCTGCGCGACACCGTGTTCGCACTCGAAGACGTCGAGCGCATCGGAGATCTCATGCAGCTCTGCGTCGCCGATCGCTGAGCGAACGGGCCCGGCTCCGGAGCAGGCTCCGGGACCCGGAGGGCGGGCTGTCGATGCCGCCCGGCCCGACGCGTCATGAACTGCAGCGCGGGAGTTTCCGTGATGACGCCGAAAGCCAAAGGACACACCCAGCAGGCCGGCGAAGCGGGACGTCGAGGCGAAGACGTGCGTTCGGATGTGTGGGTGCGCGTGGAGCTTCGCGACTCCGGCGGGATCGATCTGGAGGTCCGCTCGAAGGTCGACCCTTATTATGGTGACGCGATCCGCGCCCAGTTGCGCTCGCTGTGCGAGGGGCTCGGGATCACGCACGGGCGCATCGAGATGCGGGACCAAGGCGCGCTGCCGTTCACGATCGCGGCGCGCGTCGAGTGTGCCGTGCGCCGCGCCGTGCGGGACGTCGAGGGAGTCCTCCCCGAACCGCTCGACCACGCCCCACCCACGAGCGCCCGCGACCGTCTGCGCCGCTCGCGCCTCTACGTGCCCGGCAACGAGCCGAAGTTCATGATCAACGCGGCGCTGCATGGTGCGGACGGCGTCATCCTCGATCTCGAGGACGCCGTGTCGGCCGCCGAGAAGGATGCGGCGCGTCTCCTGGTGCGCAACGCGCTGCGGAGCGTCGACTTCGGACAAGCGGAGCGCATGGTGCGCATCAATCCGGGCGAGCTGGGGCTGGAGGATCTCCGGGCCACCGTGCCGCAGTCCCCGAACCTCGTCCTCGTCCCGAAGTGCGAGGAGGTCGAGCAGGTGCTCGTGGTCGACGAGGCGATCCGCTCGATCCAGAGCGAGCACAAGCTCGACGCACCCATCTGGCTCATGCCGATCATCGAGACGGCGCTGGGCGTGGAGCACGCCTACGACATCGCCGCAGCGTCGGAGCGGGTCGCCGCGCTGACGATCGGGCTCGAGGACTACACGGCCGATCTCGGCGTGCAGCGCACGACCGAAGGGCGCGAGAGCCTGTACGCGCGCATGGCGCTCGTGAACGCGGCCAAGGCTGCCGGCGTGCAGGCGATCGACAGCGTGTTCTCCGACGTCGGAGACCCCGAAGGCCTGAGGCGGAACTCGCTCGAGGCCAAGTCGCTCGGCTTCGAGGGCAAGGGCTGCATCCACCCGCGGCAGATCCGGGTGATCCACGAGGCGCTGGCGCCGACGGAGGCGGAGATCCAAAGCGCCACGCGCATCGTGGCCGCGTTCGAGGAGGCCTCCGCGAAGGGACTGAGCGTCGTCTCGCTCGGGACCAAGATGATCGATCCGCCGGTGGTCAAGCGCGCCCAGCGTAGCGTCGACCTCGCCGTGCAGCTGGGGTTGCTGGCGCCCGAGTGGCGCCAGGAGAACGCGGGCAGGCACGGGGACTCGCCGCGACGCGTTCGTGGGCCCCACGCGCCATCCGAACCCGGCGAGAAGGGACGTCCGTCGTGAGCAAGGCCGGCAACGACATGGTGGAGAACGCGGTCGGGCGCCGCGTGCCGCACGAGGTGAACGGGCACGGGCAGCGGCCGTTCGCGGGCGTCGGCCAGACACCGCCCGAGGGCCGGCAAGCGTCGGCCCCCATCCGCTCCTGCGCCGACTACCCCGCCGACGGCGCCAAGGTGGTCGAGGCGGGGCTGGGCGCGGCGCTCGAGCGCGCCGGGCTCCGCGACGGCATGACCATCTCGACGCACCATCACCTGCGGAACGGCGACTTCGTCGCCAACATGGTGTTCGATGCCGCGGCCGCACTCGGCGCGAAGGATCTCATGTGGTTCCCGAGCGCCTCCTTCCCGTGCCATGCGCCGATGATCGGCCACATGGAGTCCGGCGTGCTCCATCACATCGAGGGCAGCATGAACGGCCCGCTGGGCGACTACGCGTCCACGGGCAAGATGCGTGGCCTGGGCGTTCTGCGCTCGCACGGCGGGCGCTGGCAGGCGATCCAGGACGGCGAGGTGCACATCGACTTCGCGGTCATCGCGGCTCCCGCGGCCGACGCCTTCGGCAACGCCAACGCCGTGCGCGGTCCCTCGGCGTGCGGATCGCTCGGCTTCGCGCTCGCCGACTCGATCTGGGCCGACCACGTCATCGTCGTCACCGACAACCTGGAGCCCTTCCCCTGCGTGCCGTGGCAGATCCAGGGCAACCACGTCGATCAGGTGGTCGTCGTCGATCGCATCGGCGATGCGTCGAAGATCGTCTCGGGCACGACGCAGATCACGCGCAGCCCCGAGCGGCTGCTCATCGCCGAGTACGCGGCGCGCTTCATCCGCGATGCCGGCATCATGCGCGACGGCTTCTCGTTCCAGGCCGGCGCCGGAGGAATCGCGCTCGCCTTCGTGGCCCATCTCAAGGAGTTGATGAAGGAGGCGGGCGTGAGGGCGCGATTCGTGCGCGGCGGGAGCACGCGCTACCTGGTGGAGCTGCTCGAAGAGGGCCTGACGGGCGTCATCCTGGACGGGCAGACGTTCGATCTGGATGGGGTGCGCTCCATGCGCGAGGACCCCCACCACGTCCCGACGAGCCCGTTCACGAGCTACAACTTCCACGGCAAGGGCAACTTCGCTTCCATGGTCGACGCCGTGGTCCTGGGAGCGACCGAGCTGGACGTCCACTTCCAGGCCAACGTCGTCACGCACTCCGACGGCCGGTTGCTCCACGGCATCGGCGGCTGGCAGAACTGCCTCTTTGCCGGCTGCACGATCCTGGCCGTGCCGTCCTTCCGCGACCGCATCCCGGTCATCGTCGACGAGGTCACCACCGTCGCCGGCCCCGCCGAGCTCATCGACGTCGTCGTCACCGAGCGTGGCATCGCCGTCAACCCGCACCGAGAGGATCTCCTGGACGCGCTGGAGAAGAACCGCAGCACGCTGCCCATCCGGCCCATCCACGAGATCAAGACCGAGGTGGAGCGCATCTGCGGCGGCAGGCCCGCCCTCCCCAACCTCGGCGACAGACCCATCGCCGTCGTCAAGTGGGTCGACGGCACCCTCCTCGACACCGTCTGGCAGGTCCTGTAGACGGCAACCCTCCCGAGCGGCCCCCGGGCAGCAACGTTCAACTGTGAGAGCGGTCCCAGCGCGACAGCGGGACCAAGACTGCTGGCTTGGCGTTCACGGCACCGGCTATGATCTTCCAGCATCCAAACGGAGGAGCGTGACGGAATGAAGGTACTGCTCTTGCTCCATGTATCGATTGTCCTGCTGTTCTGTCCCCGAGCATCCGCGAAGAGTGAATGGTGCAGGAGCGAACACCTGCCCATCCCCCTTGACAAGGGGATCCACACTGAACGGGGGGAACTTGCGACATCATTTGTTCTGGCCGTGTTCTATGTCGTGCCGACAAACGTGCCCTACGATGAGGCGGTCTATCAGCGCATCATCCAGGCAACACAAGATGCTCAGGCCTGGTATCAATGTGCAACGGGGGGCGTCACCTGGGTGCTTGCCTTTCCCGAGGTCGTGCAGGTGTACTTCGCGGACCAGACGCGAGAATTCTACGAGACAAACGGTGATTGGTGGGGATCTCTGCTTGGCGAGATGCGATCCAAAGGACTCCCCATCTGGTCGCCCGGGACCGTCACCACCATTTGGGCGCATGGGGCCGGATGGTGGGCTGGTGGTGCGCAGTCCTGCGGGGCGGATTGTGGCACGGCACTTCTTGGCGTGGAAGTGTTCCCCGAATTCAACAATCCGGCCTATTCAGGGGGTGACTGCCCTGGCGGAACCGGGGTCTCTGCCTGGCCTTGCACTCCCGAGGGGGCCTTCGCGCACGAACTCGGCCACACGGTCGGCTTGCCCCACCCGGTGGACGTGCCCCAGACCAACCAGGATGCGAATCACAGCGTCATGCAAACTCACTGGAACTACCCGATCTATGCACCGCCCTCCCAATCCCCGTGGGGGTTCTTGACGCTGGAGAGGCAGACGCTGCGCGCGAATCCATTCATGAAAGCGGGGATTAGTCTCGTGCAAACGCACCCGGACTGTGACGTCGTGAATCTCCCGAACAATGGTGACACCCCTACGTCATCCTTCTCCATCGGCATCCAATACGGCAATCCAGGTTTCACTGTTACCACCACGAACCATTCGATCGGCGGCACGCTGTACTATTGGATCTTTGGCGACGCCGCAGTGAGCAACGACGAGAGTCCTGTCCACGCCTTCTTGCAGGACGGCACCTATGGCATTTCGCTTCGGGTCAGCAACGACAGTTCAATGGTGGACCTCCCAACAAACGAAGGTGTCACCGCTGTTCCAGATCCGCAGGAGCATCTGTCCTTCGAGCTCATGCAGAACCTTCCAAACCCTTTCAACCCTGTGACGACCATTCAGTACAGAATCGTCTCACCGACATGGGTGCGGTTGAGGATCCACGATGTGGCCGGACGGCTCGTGACGACCTTGGTGAACACGCGCAAGCCAGCAGGCCTTCATACGGTGATCTGGAACGGCGAGAACGCGAGCGGCCACGGGGTTTCGTCCGGTGTCTACTTGTGCGCGCTGGAGGCATCCGGATCCAAAGAGGCGAAGGCTTTGGTCTTGCTCAGGTGAACCCGCGATCTCCTCTGGTCGGTCGACACTCGCGGGTAGAGTTTCAAGAGGCACCACCCCGAGCTGGGGCGGCCAGCTCGTGGAGCACTGTCCGAAGAGCATTCCCGATGACCGCAGACTTCAAGGACCCCATGAGCTGTCCACCCAGCTCATGAGCTGTCCTTTTTGGGCCATGGATTGTCCTTTTTCCTCATGAACCGGACTGCTATGTCTGTCGGGTGTAGAGGTGGGGACGAGCCCGCAAGCAGAAGCCCTGGGCTCTCGCGCTCGGTGCTGTCGATGGTCGCCCCCGTGTTGCGATCCTCGATCACCACGTCATCGAGCCCGTTCTGGATCTGAAACGTCACGAGCAATCTCGCAGATCATGCAGCTGCACTGGGTAGGTGAGACTCAGATCAGCACGGTCTCGGCGATGGGTCCACGACGTTCCGATCAGCAAGAAATCCTGCGAACTCCACACCTGCGTCACACAAGACTGCATCTTGCGTGCTCGTATCAACGACAAGCATGCTCCGCGAATCAGACGCGTCGTACGCTGATCCAACCGCTAGAAACGAGACAGATAGGTCAGCTTGAGGATGACCACCCGGTCGGAGAGGTCCCAGAGATCCCCATCGTCGCCGCGCTCCTCCGTGAAGACGAGGAAGATGTCGCTTCCCGGTCGATGGATGAAGTTGAGCCGAGCATTGATGGAGAAGGCTTCCGCGAAGCTGTTGTACTGGAGAAGCACGTTGGTCGTCAGCCGAGTGGAGAAGGAGTACGACGCCCGAACCGAGGCGATGTCCACCGTGAAGCCCGAGCCGACGTCGACCTCGTTGCGGTCGTAGCCCAGGGCAAGAGAAACCTTTGGATTGGGGCTCATTCCGAGTTGGCCGCCGTAGCTGACCATGTCGCCGCCGAAGAAGTCCGCGAAGATCCCGTTGAAACTCAACGACACCGCGCGTGACGAGCTGGTATTGGCGAACACCCCCATCGCGTTCGTCGAGTACCTTCCCTCGTCGATGGGGACCGAGTCCGCAAGGGAGAAGCCCTCGTCCAGCACGGTTTTGCCCCTGTTGTAGAAGAGGCTCATGCTCTCGCCCGAATCCCATTGGAGACCGACGAAGGGCCCGAGGTTCCAGTCCTGTTCCCGCCCGTCGAGCCCGCTGATGTAGCTTCCCCCGTTGAAGATGTTGATCTTCCGCAACCCCAGGATCTTCGGCCGGGGCGTGTACCGGAAGTATGCTTCACTGCGGCGGATGTCCGTCCGCGTGACGAAGCCCACGTCCGCTTGGGCGTCCGGCCCGACGGTGAGATGTTGGCCGAAGAATCCGTATCGATTGGCGGTGTAGTCGAGAGAGATCTTGTAGGCATGATCGTCGCCTCCCTCGCCCTCGGTGAAGGTCCAGGCCGCGAAGGTCTGCAGGTTCAAGCTGGAGTTCAGCCAGAGCGACGCGTCCACGCCGGTGGTGGTGTTGGCGGCGTCTCCACCGCGGCGATCCGTGAGCATCCAGCCGACGTAGTTCGTCTCTCCCACGTCACGCTTCACGCGGGCCACCGCGAAGTTCTCGCGTTGGATCGTCTCACCGACGGCGTCCATAACGACGTCCAGGAAGCCGATGGTCTGGCCTCCCACACGGCCAGTGATGCGGGTGCCGCCCAGGATCGGAACCTCATCGTCGTCCGAGATGCCGATCGTGCGCGAGAAGAACAGCAGGAACGGCGGCGGCTCGAAGCGGTTCCCCGACTGGCCGAACTCGAAGATGCCGGCGTTCTCCAAGAAGAAGTCCCGCTTCTCCGGAAAGAACAGGTCGAAGCGCGTGAGGTTGACGCGTTCGTCGTCCACCTCGACCTGGGCGAAATCGGTGTTGAGCGTCACGTCCATCACCAGGCCCGGCCGCAGCTCGGTCTTCAGGTCCAGCCCGACGTCCAGCTCGCCGTCCGTGGACAGCTCGTGGTCGTCGTCCAGCTCCCGTTGGGTCCCCGCCAGGAAGTAGGGCTTCACCTCGATGTTCATCCCGGGTCGCGGGAGACGCGTGAGGCCCACGAGATGCCCGGCTCGACTGACCCGGTGGAAGCCGCCACCGTCGCGCGACCACGAGCGCCACAGCACCTCCTCGTTCTTGCGCCGGATCACACGGAAGACGTTGAAACCCCACGTGCCGCCGGACGACCGGGCCGGGTACCGCAAGGTGCGCCACGGGATGGCGAACTCGGCGGACCAGCCCCGGGACGTGCGCGTGGCTGCCACGCTCCAGACGCCGCGCCAGTCGACGTTGAACTCGCGACCCTCGTCGGTGAGCAACGCGTCGAACTCGGCACCGCTGGGATTGGTCGCGAAAACGACGCCGTTCCGGTGGTCGTGGAACGGATCGAGGAGGAGCGCAATGGCGTCGTCGCCGGCAAAGGCCGGCTTCTGCGTGAAGCCCCCTGGGCGCATGATGCGATCCCTCTGGAGGACCCGAGCCACGATGCGGTCCGGCTCCCGGTCGCAGGCGATGACCCCCACGTAGAGATTGTGATCATCGTAGGCGACGCGCACCTCGGTGCTCTCGCTCGCCGGCTCGCCTTCGTCGGGTTCCCTTTGCCGGAAACCGCTGGCGGGCCCCGCCTCCTGCCAGAAAGGCTCGTGCAACGCGCCGTCCAGGCGAAAGAGCTGCGATTCTTCTTCCGAGAGCCGCAGTGCCTGGATCTCGGCCTGATCGTCGCTCGCGGCGTTCCCGGCCCATCCGGCCTCTGCGACCGCGACGATCAGCGCAGCCAAGATCGGAATACATACAATCGGCCAGATCCGGCTTCTCATGAGCAGGGCGTGCTTCCGCGTCTTCGGGTGCATGTGTCACGATTCACTCGGAACCCCATGCCTGCATGCCAGCAGGATCCGCACGGTGAAGCAAGCCCACCGGGATGCGGAGCCACTCTCGTGGGCAGAGGTTCTGGACGGGCTGATCCGCGCGGCGATTCGCCGTGCAGCTTCACCCGCCCGGGAGTCGGACTTCATGGGGCTGACGCTCCACGGGACATCTCCTGCGCCAAGCGCACGAGAACACGACACACCGTCATCCGAGCGGCTCCCTCGGAGGGTTTCCCCAGAGTCGCGGCGATGTCCTCGTAGGAGCAGCCCATCTCGATCCTCATCACGAGGGCCTGGCGCTCGACGGGGTCGAGCCGGCGGAGCGCGCGATCGTAGCTGTGCAGTGCGGTCCGGCCCACCGCTTCTTCCTCCGCAGACATGTCGGCGTCCGAGCCGGGACCCTCGCGATCGCCGCCGACCGGGGGTTTCTCGTGTCGCAGCGCGCCCTCGATCCGCTCCAGAAGCATCTGGCGCATCAGGTCCCAGAACGTGCCAGGCTCCTGGGCGTCCAGGTTCTCCAGCGCCTGGGCGAATGCTTCCCGGAGCACGGCATCCGCATCGAGGCGATCGCGGGCCGATGCCGGCAGCCGCCCGTGGATCCAACGCCGGATCGACTCCTGATGACGTTCGTACAGCCGATCCAGAGCTTTGCGGTCACCGTTGCTTGCGCGTCGGAGGAGATGCAACGAAGACTCGAGTGCGGCCGGATCCGGTGGGGGTGTGTGCGGGCAGGGTGTGGAGCTGTCATCCATGGCCTGTTCTCCATGGCGAAGGTGGACCCGGACTGAGGGCTCGGCCCCGCCATCATAGCGCGCACTCCCTCGCATTGAAACCTGTCCACGGCCAGAGGCAGCGCCGGGAAGCTCACACCGCGGACACGGCCTCGACGAGGCACGGGACCGAGTGCGTACGCCCTGCCGCGACCGAGTGAATCTGCAGGTGTGCTCCCTCGCGCGGGTGGCGTGGGGGGTTGG
>JBHHXQ010000074.1:0-11310 GCA_046757105.1 Candidatus Krumholzibacteriia bacterium | reverse complement strand
CCGAGCACCGGGATCGGCGAGGCGGACGTCGCCGAGCGGGACGTCCCGAGGACGACGAGGCTGTACCCGAACGCGCCGAACCCGTTCAACCCGACGACGACGATCCGCTTCGACGTGGCGCGTGAGGGTCGCGTCGAGCTGCGCATCTACGACATCACGGGCCGCCCGGTGCGCACGCTCGTGGACCGGAAGCTCGACCGGCGGCGCCATCTGGCGGTCTGGAACGGACTGGACGACGCCGGACGGCGCGTCCCGAGCGGCATCTACTTCTACAGGCTGCGGGCGGCCGGGTTCGATGCCAGCCGCAAGATGGTGGTCATGAAATAGCCGGCGGCGCACCTCGAGGCCGGCTCGGCCGAGCCGAGCTGCGGTTCGGGTGGACCGCCGGGCCGGCGGGAGCCGGGTGTCGCGGCGTGTGCTAGTCTCGGCCCATGCAAGCATCCATGCCACAGGGGTCTCTACGCCTTCTCTTCATGACGTCGATCCCGCGGTGGGGCGGCGGCGAGCGTTGGATGGTGGATGCGGCGGCGGGCCTGACCGCGCGCGCCCACGCCGTCCTGCTCGTGGCGCGGCGGGGTGCGGTGATCCTGGGCCGCGCGCGCAGGGCCGGCGTCGCGACCCGCGCGATCCACATGGGCGGCGATCTCGATCCAGTCGCCCTGCTCGCCGTGCGCTGGATCCTGTCCGCGCACCGCCCGCACGCCGTGTTCGTGAACCTCGACAAGGAGCTGCGCTACGTCTGCCTGGCGAGCATGCTCGGCTCCCGGCCCCTGGTGTTTCCGCGCCGCGGCAGCGATGTGCCGCTGAAGCATCGCTGGCTGCAGCGTTACACGTACGGCTCGCGTGTCGCGCGCATCCTGACCAACAGCAGAACGCTCGCGGAGACGCACGTGAAGTCGCAGGCCTGGTTGTCCCCGGAAGCGGTGCGGGTGATGCCGAACGGCGTGCCGGTGCCAGACGCACGTGCGGACCGCAACGGCCTGCGCCGGAAGCTGCGGCTCCCGCGCCGGCAGCCCCTCATCGTGCACGTCGGCGAGCTCGAGCCTCGCAAGGGCCAGAGGACGACGCTGGAGGCGCTGGCGCGCATCCTGGAGCACCGGCAGGGGACGGCCGACAAGGCGCGTATCCCGAACGTCGCGTTCATCGGCAGCGGCCCGGAGGAGTTCCGGCTTCACGACCGCATGCACGAGCTGGGCGTGCAGGCCAACGTCGTCTGGGTGGGATTCCGCTCCGATGTCGAGCCGTACCTCGCGGCGGCGGACCTCCTGGTGCTGCCTTCACACCACGAAGGCGTGCCATGGACGATTCTCGAGGCGATGGCACAGCGGCTTCCGGTGATCGCGTCGTCGGTGAGCGGCATCCCGGAGATCGTCCGGGACGGCCACAACGGCCTGCTCGTGCCGCCGCGGGACCCCGCCGCCCTGGCCCGGGCCATCGAGCGGCTCCTGGACGAACCGGACTTCGCTGTGCGCCTGGCCTCGAATGCATTCGACTGCGTGCGTGAGTCCTGGAACGTCGAGAACATGCTGAGCGACCTCGAGTGTCTCGTCTACTCGCAGCTGCTCCGCCAGGCCCGTGTGGCACCGCGTCCAGGAGGGGCCCTCTTCGTCGATCGGGACGGAACGCTGGTCCCCAACGTGCCCTACAACGGGGATCCCGACGCCGTCGAGCTGCAGCCGCTCGCGGGCCGGGCGCTGCGCTGGATGCGTGATGCGGCGGTCCCGGTGATCGTGGTCAGCAACCAGTCCGGCATCGCCAGGGGGTTGCTCACGGAGGAGGATTGGCACGCGGTCAACGCGCGCATCCAGGAGCTGCTCGGCGAGCACGGCGCCCGCGTCGACGCCTTCTACCACTGCCCGCATCATCCGGATCACAGCGGCCCGTGCGACTGCCGCAAACCGGAGCCCGGGATGCTCGTGCGCGCCGGGGCCGAGCACCGCATCGACATGCGACGCAGTCTCATGGTGGGAGACGCCGAGCGCGACCTCGAAGCCGGAAGGCGCGCCGGGGCGCGTGCCGCCGGCTACAGGCGCGACGGCACACCGGCCGACATCGCCCCCGCGGCGCCCACCTACGGGAACTGGCTGACGCTGGTGCGCGACTACCTGCGGGACACCTACGTCGCATCCCGGGCTGGCGTGCACGTCTCCTGAGCGCCGCGCGGCGGCGTGCGTGGCCGACTGGCACCGGAAGATGCCCTTCGTCCAGCCTCCGAAGCCGAACGCGACGGCGTGTGCTTCGTTCTTCGGATCCGCGCGTCGACCACATGGCAGTGCGTCGGCGCGGAGCCGGAGAGAACCCCGTTCCGTCTACTTCCTCTTCAGCTGGTCGGCGACGGCCTGCGTCGCGGCCTTCACGGCCGCCGGGTCGCCGAGGTAGAAATGGCGGATGGGTGTGAGGTCGTCCTCGAGCTCGTACACCAGCGGGATCCCGGTGGGGATGTTGAGCCCCACGATGTCTTCCTCGGAAATCTCGTCCAGGTACATGACGAGTGCCCGCAGGCTGTTTCCGTGTGCGGAAATGAGAACGCGCGGCCCGGACCGGATGACGGGCGCGATCGTCTCGTGCCAGTACGGCAGGAAGCGCGCGACCGTATCCTTCAAGCACTCGGTGAGGGGAAGCTCGTGCGGGCGCAGATCGGCGTAGCGTGGGTCGTTTCCCGGATGGCGCGGGTCGTCGGGTGTGAGTTCGGGTGGCCGGATGTCGTAGCTGCGCCGCCAGATCTGCGTCTGTGCGAGCCCGTGCTTCTCGGCGGTCTCCGCCTTGTCGAGCCCTTGCAGAGCGCCGTAGTGCCGCTCGTTGAGCCGCCAGCTCCGATGGACCGGGATCCACATCAGGTCCATCTCCTCGAGCGCCACCCACAACGTCTTGATGGCGCGGCGGAGGACCGACGTGTAGGCAACGTCGAAAACGTAGCCCTCTCTCTTGAGGACACGCCCCGCTTCGACGGCCTCCTCGATGCCCTTCTCCGAGAGCCCGACGTCGGTCCAACCGGTGAAACGGTTCTCCAGGTTCCAGGTGCTCTGGCCATGGCGGAGCAAGACGAGCTGTTTCATTCGGGTCTCCCCTTTGCGAGCATGGATCCCGATCCTAGCGAATCGGCTCCCGAGTGAGAAGTGCCACCGGTTTCACCCGGAGGTCCCCCCGTGGTGTGGGCGGCCGCGTCCGCTGGTGGCGCCAGGGGTTCGCCGGCCGGCAACGAGGGGGCTCGTCCACGCGTGGCGCGGCGTGGTCCTGCCCGCAGGAGGTGCGACGGGTTCGTCCGCTGCCGACGTGGGCGTGCGGACACGGGCGCCGTGGAGGGCTCGCCCGCTGCCCGGCAGGGGGGCTCGTCGCCTCATCGCACCAAGAACGTCTGAGGGCTCGTCTGAGGGCAGCCTCGTGCGAGTACTCTGTGGTCAGGATTGATCAGGATCCTGAGCGGGCGAGGTTGTTTCGATGTGGCGAGCGTTGTGGGTGGTGGCTGTCTCGTGTCTGGCCGTGCCGGCCACGCGGGCCCAGGAAGACGGTCCGAAGAGGTACCCCGACATCTGGATCGCAGGAATGACGGCCTACGAGAAGGGGGACGACGCCACGGCGCTCGATCTCCTGGAGCAGACCGCCGAGCTGGCTCCCGGTCATCCAGCGGTGATGTACGCACTGGCGCGTGTCGAAGCGCGCCTGGGTCGTGCGGAGCGGGCGCTCCGCTGGCTCGAGAAGGCTGCGAACGTGGGGGCCTCCTTCGAGGCGCACACCGACAGCGCCTTCGTTCCGCTTCGCGGCACGGACGCGTTCGAGACCATCCTGAAGACCCTCGAGGCCAACCGCACGCCGCGGGGGTACAGCACCGTCGCGTTCACGATCCCCGAGAAGGATCTCATCCCCGAGGGGATCGCATACGATCCGCGCAGCGAGACGCTGTTCGTGTCCAGCACCTACAAGCGCAAGATCGTGGCGATCGACGTGCAGGGGCGCATCCGCAACTTCACGGAAGAGAAGCAGGACGGCCTGTGGGGCGTGGTCGGGATGGAAGTGGACCGCGAAAGAGGCGTCCTGTGGGCCAACAGCTGCAACGCCGGCACCGTCATGCCGTTGGTCGATTTCGACGCCGCCAGCGAATGGAGCGCCGCGGTCCACGAGTACGACGTTCGAACCGGCAAGCTGCTCCAACGCCATGTCCTCCCGAACGAACCGCACGAGCACTTCCTCAACGACCTGACCGTGAGCTCCGGTGGCGACGTCTACATCACCGACAGCCGTTACGGGGCCGTCTTCGTGATCCGCGCGGACGTGGACGAGCTCGAGCTCTTCTACAAGCCGGAGCGCCTTGCCTTTCCCAACGGCATCGCACTGTCACCGGACGAGCGCCAGGTGTTCGTGGCACACGCGGGCGGCATCCTGTCGATCGACGTCGAAACGCGCGACCCGTTCCCGGTCGCACATCCCGAAGACGTCACGGTGAACGGGATCGACGGCCTGGCGACCTGGGAGAACAGTCTGATCGCGCACCAGCCGTCGCTCGGTCGCGTCGTCCGTTTCTTCCTGAGCGAGGGACAGGATCGCATCGTTCGGGCCGAGGTCCTGGAAGCCCACAACCCGCACTTCGACGGCCCGACCACGGGGGCGGTCGCCGGCGATCGCTACTTCTACATCGCGAACAGCCAGCTGCGGCGTTTCGACGAGAACGGAGACATCTTCCCGGTGGACCAGCTCGACGAGGTCGTCATCCTGAAGCTGGATCTGAAGCGCTGACGCACGCATGCGCGGCCGGGGCCGGGGGCCGCCGCGCGCCCGGCGAAGGCACCCGGCCGATCGGGATCCCGATCTTCGAAGCGCGACGTGGCGCCAGACGGACTCAGTCGTAGTGTCTGAGATCTTGCCACGCCTCCTGGAGGGAGCCCCTGAAACGCCTGCCGATCCACACCGGTCGGTCGTTCTCGTACGGCATGCAGAAACCGCATTGGATGGTGGCTGCGCGCTCGACCTCCTCGAAGGACTCCAGAAGGTCTTCTGCCGTTCCTCCCAGGACGATCATCACCTCGCCCGTGCAGCCGCGCGGCCCCCAGAGCCCGTAGTTGTTGTGCCCACTGAGCGCCGGCGGCAAGCCGTACCGGCGTCCGAGGAGGTCGATGGCACCGGCGTCCCCGTAGTTCGGAACGAAGAAGCAGGCTTCGCGCTGCTCGTCGGGCAACAAGCTTCGATACACGGAGGCCGCTGTGGCAACGATCTCCTCCCAGCCGTGCATGTCGGCGTAGAACTGCGGCAGCTCGGCGACCTCCTTCTTCTCCTCGGTCGATGGCTCGAAGCCCAGCGCCCGGGCGTACGCGACGTACGAGCGGACGGGCAGAACGGGCACCGCGAGCGGCAGCGTGAGAGTGCCACCCGCCAGCAGCAGGACGAGCGAAACTGGCTGCAGCCAGCGCCATCCAAGCCTTGCGAGCAGGCGCTCCGCGACCACACCGCCGCCCGCAAAGAGCCACGTGTACGCGGGGGCCAGATAGCTCGCGCGGCTCGTCGCGCTGAGAGCGAGGAGAATCAGGATCGCCACGAAGGTCCACCCCAGCGGGCGGAACCTCCGGCCCCGGTCGTGCGCGAGGAAGAAGACGAGGCCGGCCAGCCAGACCGGAAGGTTCAGCGGATGCATCGCGACGACCTGCCCCATCAGAAACTGGAGAGGCGAGGTGCGGGCCATCTTCTCGCCCGTTGCGTTGCGCATGAACTCGAGGGTCGGCCAGTCGTTCTGGACCTGCCAGAGGACGTGGGGAACGAAGAGCGCGACTGCGACCGCGCCGGCGAGCCACGGCCACCTGGAAACGAGCAGCCTCCGGCGTGACGTGAGGAGCAAGCCCGCCGCGATCCCGAATCCCAGCCAGAGGACACTGATCTTGTTCTGCAGTCCGATGCCGAGAATCAAGCCGAGGGCGATCCAGAGGCGCGCATTCGGCCCGTCCACCGCATTCGCCCGGCCCAGAATGTCGATGAGCAGGCAGGCCGCGAGCGCCCAGAGCACCATGTCGAAGGCGTTCATGGAGAAAAAATGGTCGAGGCCCAGGTAGAGGGGTGCCACGAGGGCCGAGGTCATGGCGAGCGCTTGCGCGAAACGGCCACCACCGAGCCGGCGCGCCATGAGGCCCACCAGAAGAACCGTGACCGCACCGGCCAGCGCCGGAAGGAGGCGGACCGCGAGAAGCGAATCTCCCAGGAACAGGCGTGCGGCACGGAGAAGCACCAACGAGAAAGGTGGTTGGTCGACGTAACCGAACGCCAGCCGGTCGCTGCACGCGATGTAGTACAACTCGTCACGGAACCAGCCGTAGCCCGAGCTCGTCAACACGTGCAGCAAGAGCTTGACGGCCGCAAAGCCGAGCAGAAGCGCCGCGCCTCCTCGCGCGACCTTCGACGAGGTGTTCTCGGTGTCCGGCATCACAGCTCGATTCACATGGGCGGGCCGGATCTTCACGATCGATCAAGGGATGCCCGGTTCGAGATGCGCCGCGGACACCCCCAGATCGGTCGTGATCCTTCCGGGACGCACACCCACGAGGTTGTCCGAGACCTGCCAGGTCTCGTGGAAGAAGATCAGCGGAATCAGGTGGCCGCTCTCGAGAAGCTGGGACTCCGACGCGGCTTCCCTTCCCTCCACGATGTCTCGCCAACTCTCGGGGAGCTGGTCGCCCAGGATCGGCTCCAGCAGGCTGTCCAGGATATGCCGCACCCGGGTAGCCTCTTCGATGTTGCCTCCGCGGGGCTGCGCCGGCGTCCAGCCGAGGAGAACGATGTCGTAGGGTCCTTCGAACAACGCCCTCTCGAAGTCGTTCGGCTGCAGGACGTCGAACTCCGCGTCGAGCCCGAGCGCGAACAGGTGCACCTGCAAGCGCTCCCCGAGCTTGCGCAGAACCGGTTCGGGCTGCGCCACGACGATGCGGACGCGCTGTCGCGGGCGGTGCAGGAGGTCGCCCTCCCGGCCCTCCATGCGCGACCGCACGACGTTCGGCGCCCCCGGCACGAGACCGGAAGCGGCCTCGCCGTCCCCGGAGAGCGTCGCGCGCACGAACACGGCGCGGTCGAATCCCTCGGCAAGCTGATGCCGCGCGCTCAGGGTGCTCAAGACGCGGCTCTGCGGGTGGATCAGCGCCAGACCGAGCCGCAACGCGGGAACCCGGATTTGCACGGCCCCGGCCGGCAGTGTCGCGGCAGCATTCTCGCGCTGCATGACGGCGTCGCGTCCTCACGGCGTCAGCTCGAGATCCGCGTCCGTGACGAAGTCGATCCCATCGAAGAAGGGACGTCCCTCGTGGTAGCTCTCGAAGGCCACGAGACGCAACGTGCCCGGAGCCACGTTCACGGCACGGAAGGGGCCCGTGCCGATGGGAAGCAGTCCGAGCCAGCGCACGATGGAGGCGGCCGGCATGGCCAGCCGCGCCGGAAGATCGGGAACGGGACGCGTGAACTGCAGCTCGATCTCGCTCGGGGACACCACATAGACACCCTCGAGCACCTGCGTGCGGCCGGACGCGAAGTCCGCCCACCCTTCCAGGTCCTGCAGGATCCACGCGAAGCGGGACTCGCGGGGGTCCGCCAGGTGGTGAAACGACGCACTGATCGCCTCGGCATCACACGGCGATCCGTCGTGGAACTCGGCATCCGTGCGCAAGTGGAACACCCAGCGGCGCGCGTCGTCGCTCTGCACCCAGCCACGTGCGATCGCGGGCTCGAGACCCGCCGCGCCCCAGCGCGTCAGACCCTCGTACAGGCACGACGCCACCAGACGTCCGTCCTCGCCGATCAGGCTGGCCGGATCCAGGTTCGCGGGCAGCATCCCGAGTTCGACACGGATGTTGCCGCCATAGCGCGGCAGCCGCCCGGCACGCACCGGAGGGGCGAGCGCCTGAAGCACCGCGCAGACCACGAGGCCCAACACGGCCTGCTTCCAGCACCTGCCGGGTCTCCGCGGGTCCGCGGTTGCGTCCTGCATGAGCACTACGCTCGTCGCAACGCCACTGCCCAGGAGGGCCGTCAACGCCATTCCACCTCCAGGAGTCCGACGCGATCCCACCGCAGGACTCCGGCGCCGCCTCGCTGCAGGCGCGTCGCAATCCTAAGGACCGCGCTGTGTTTCGAGAGCCATTCCCCGCGCGGCCGTCCTCTCGCCGGGAAGCGCGAGGAAGAGGTGCAGCCGCGTGCCGCCCTCGACGTCTTCGCCCACCACCAGGTCGTAGGCTTCGTCGCCGTTGAGGTCGGCGCTCACCAGCGCCACCAGCGTGCCTTCGAACGGCTCGCTGCTCCACACGACCTCGAGCTTGCGCCCGACGAGCTGTGCCGCGTGCAGCCGATCTGCCCCGCCTTCCCACACGGGATCCGTCAGCCACAGCACCGTATGCGACTGCGGTCCGTCGCTCGGCTGCACGGCTTTGACGTCGCCGAACCCAGCGAAGGACTCGAAGTTCCGCGCTGCGACGCGCCGCACGTGCAAGGTGCCCCGTTCGTCAGACCAGATCAGGTCCAGCTTTCCGTCGCTGTCGAGGTCCGCGAACAGCGGATTCACGACAGCGCGGCTCCATCCGGGTGCCGGCCACCATCGCGATGCCAGATGCGACGGACCGCGCGTTGCGATCCACAGCTCGCGGAAAACCTCCGCCACCTGGGTCCGGACGGCGCGGCGGCTCAGGCGAAGCTTCCTGCCTTCGACCGATGAGATGAACGTACGCGGCCAGCGTTCGTCGCTGAGAACGTACGTCGCGTTCCGGTGCGGCGCATCGTCGAGCGTGGCGTGCAGCGCCTCGGAGCCCAAGACCACACTGTAGGGCTCGCGACGTACCTGCTCGCGGACCACGAGATCCAGCGTAGCGCCCGGTCGCAAGCCCGGATAGTAGAAGTCGAGCACGTGCACGGAGTCGCGCGTGACCGCGAAGATGCCGCCGTGAGGTGCCCCCGCCAGCGCGCGCACCGGCCACGGGAAGACCTGTGCCGCGAGCAGGCGGAAGCCAGACGGCGCTACCCGCCGCGGGCGTCCGGCGCGCAGCCAGGCGCTCAGCATCGCATCGAGCTCCACTGCGGCCACGTCGATGTCGGTCGCGCGCTCGCGCTCCACCGAGTAGTACTCGAGATTGAGAAGCAGCTTTCCCGAGGTCTGCAGGAGAACCGGGTAGAGGACGAAGTCCAGCTTCTTCTGCGCACGCAGGAACCCCACCACGTTGCCCGACCAGTAGGCCGCCTCGGCGCTGCGCTCCGTCTCCAGATCCCCCGCCAACTCCAGATCCATGCGTCCGAGCATCGCGGTGCGGAGCTTCTCGCCGACGACCTGCGGGATGACCGGCGCGAGATCCACGAGTGCCAGACACGGCGCCAGCAGGACGCGCGGCGGATTCGTAATCGGCCGCACCACGTCGCCAGGCTCCGCGTGTGCCTTGCCGGCGCGGTCGGACTCCTTGCACTCCACGAGCCCCGCAGTGATGCGCTGCACCTGCAGCTTGGTGATCAAACGCTCCCGACCCGGGGCGGCGTCCTCGATGGGTCGCATCGCCAGGTACCGCACGCCCTTCTTCGGCTGCTCGCCGCGCAACGAAACGAACACGCGCCCGCGCCGGCGCTCGACCACGCGGCCCAGCGGGCGCGAGTAGCGGTCCCCGACGAGATGCACGGCTTGCTGCACCAGGAGATCCAGCGCGGATGCCGGGTCGGCGGCCTCACCGGCTTGCGCCTCAGGGGCCTGCGGCTCGCCGGCCTGCGCCGGCCTGCGTGGATCGTCCAGCGCGTCGCCGGCCCGCGCGCACAGCGGAAGGCCGGCGAGCAGGAGAAGAAGGACCAGAGACAACACGTGCTTCCACCTCACACCGGGTTCCGTCGAGACTTCACGTCCTCGAGCACACCATTGTATAGGTCCGCGTACTGCTGGGCGGCATTCATGATCGAGAAGCGCCGCACGGCCTGTCTCGCGGCGGCACCGAGCTCGGCGCGCCGCTCGGCCGAGTCGAGGAGCTGCCGCAATCCCGCGGCGATCGATCCGGAATCACCGGCCTGGACGCGCACGCCCGCCTCGCCGAGTGTCTCGGTGAGCTCCGGGATGTCGCTGATCAGGCAGGCGCAGCCGGCGGCCATCGCTTCCAGCAGCGCCACCGAGTGACCCTCCCACCGGGATGGCAGGGCGAAGACGTCGACCGTCTTGAGGATGCGCGGCACGTCGCCGCGGAAGCGCAGCCAGCGCACCTTTTCCTCGAGACCCAGCCGCACCGTTTGCTCCTCGAGGCTCGGCCGTTCCGGGCCCTCCCCAACCATGAGAACCCGCAACCGGGGTTCCGCGATCCCGGCCACGGCACGCAGGAGGAGGTCGTAGCCCTTCGCATCGACGACACGGCCGACGCATCCGACGACCAGAGCGTCAGCCGGGACTCGCAGCTCCTCGCGGGGCAGGGGTTCGACCGTGTTCCACGGCTCGAGGTCGATGCCGTTGGGGATGACGCGGATCTGTGATGCCGGAAGCCCCAGGCGTGCCGCCGTTCTGCGGCGCACCGCCTCGGAGACCGCCACGATGCGATGCGCGAACGGTGCCGTCCAACGCATCCCGGTGCGGCGCCGCAGGCTGAGCCTGCCACCCTCGGTGCTGTGCTCGGTGCTCACGATGGCCGGCACGCCCGCGGCGCGCGCCGCCACCCGGCCGAACGTGTCGGCGTAGAAGAGGTGCGTGTGCACGACGTCGGGGCGCAGCTCGCGCAAGGCGCGCCGCAGGTCGAGCACCAGGCGCGGATCGTTGAGGCGCCGGCGCCCCATACAGCGGTGCTCGACACCGCTGCACACGAGCTCTTCCGCCAGGGCATTGGGCTCGACGAGGGTGAGGACGCGAGGACGCCATCCGAGCCGCACCTGCGCCGGCGCCAGCTGCAGCAGGAAGCGCTCGGCGCCACCCACCGGCAGGTTGTTGATGATGTGCACGACGTCCATGGATCGTCCGTCTCGGGTCGGATCGTCCGGCAATCCGCGCGACTCGACCCTCCGGGTCCTGCCCGTCGCGCGCCCCACTCTCACGGGACGCGTTGCGCGGCGGCTCGGGTCAGACACGCGTCGAAGCCGCGCATCATGACCTCGAGGCTGAAGTGCGTCGCGGTGCGTCGGGCCCCCGCTCCACCCAAGCGGGAGCGCAGCTCGGGGCTGTCGGCCAGCCGCTCGAGTGCAGCGGTCAGTGCTCGCACGTCGTCCGGCGGCACGAGAAGCCCCGATGTGCCATCCTCGATCACCTCGGGCGGGCCGGCAACCGCTGTTGCGAGGGTCGGCACGCCCAGGGCCATCGCCTCGAGAACGACGAGAGGCATGCCTTCGGCGCGCGACGGCAGCACG
>JBHHXQ010000073.1:0-11312 GCA_046757105.1 Candidatus Krumholzibacteriia bacterium | reverse complement strand
TGGTGTCGCCGACGAGCCGCATCGAAGGCTCGACCGGGAAGATCCAGGTGCCGCGGCCGATGAACTCCTTGAGGATGTCGTTCTGTGCGGTGCCGCGCAGCGTCGCCAGATCGAAGCCCCTCTTGCGGGCCATGGCGAAGTACATGGCCATGATCGGAGCCGCGGCGCCATTGATCGTCAGCGAAACGGTGATCCGGTTGAGATCGATGCCGTCGAAGGCCTCCTCCATGTCCGCCAGCGTGTCGACCGCCATGCCCACCCGACCGACCTCCCCCTCCGCCATGGGATGGTCGGAATCCAGGCCGCACTGCGTGGGGAGGTCGAAGGCGACGTTCAGGCCCGTCTGGCCGTGCGAGATCAGGTAGAGGAAACGCTCGCGCGTCTCGGCTGCGGTTCCGAAGCCGGAGTACTGCCGCATCGTCCAGGGACGCTTGCGATACATGAGAGGGTGGATGCCCCGCACGTAGGGATACTCGCCGGGTAGACCGATGTCGCCGGTGCCGCCGCTTCGTTCCACGTCCGCCGCCGTGTAGACGGGCTTGATGGTCAGACCCGACTCCCATGTCAGGGGAACGGGCTCCTCCGCAGCCGCCGGCCTGTTCCCCCGACCCGCATCACGTGGTGCGTTCACGCTGCACCATCCTGCGGATGAAGTCGACGATCGAGTCGAACGACGACCCTGTGGAGAAGATTCCGGCCACGCCCAGCCGGCGCAGCTCCTCGTGATCGCGCTCTGGGATGTTGCCGCCCACGATGAGGACGACCTCCCGATCGATCCCGGCCGCACGGAGGGCCTCGACCACCCTGCGGCACAGGGGCACGTGGGCGCCCGAAAGCGTGGAGAGTCCGACGACGTCCACGTCCTCCTGCAGCGCCGCATCGGCGATCGCCTGCGGCGACTGCCGCAGCCCGGTGTAGATGACCTCCATGCCGGCATCCCGCAGCGCCCTGCACAGCATCTTGGCACCGACGTCATGGCCGTCGAGACCCGGCTTGGCGACGAGCACACGGATGCGCCGGCCTTGCTGGCTTCCCGGTGGCGTCACGCCGACAGCCCCCTTGCGATGTTGACTCGAAGGATCTCCGAGGTTCCGCCACCGATCAGTGTGAACCGGACATCGCGGAGGTAGCGCTGGATCGGATACTCGCTGGCGTAGCCGTAGCTGGCGAAGACACGCGCGGCCCGGTCGCAAACACGATGCGCGGCCTCCGACGCGAACAGCTTCGCCATGGCAGCCTCGTTGGCGTTCTGCAGCCCCTGGTCGTTGCGCCAGGCCGCCCAGTAGGTCATTCGCCGAGCGGCCTCGAGGTCCACCGCCATCTCGGCCAGGTGGGATTGGATGGCCTGGAATCGGTTGATCGGGCGGCCGAACTGCCGCCGCTCGGCCGCATAGGCGACGGTGTCCTCGAGCGCGGCGCGGCCCACGCCGACGGCCAGGGCCGCGGTCATGACGCGGATCTCGGCGAGGATCTCGCGCAGGTAGGCCATTCCCCGGTGCAGCTCGCCGAGCAGGCAGGTGGCCGGGGTGCGTTCGAAGCCGACCTCCGAGGTCAGAGACGCGCGCACGCCCATCTTGTCGATGTCCCTGCCGATTTCCAGACCCGCAGCCCTCCGCTCGACGAGGAACACGGACAGCTCGCCGTCCCCGGTTCGCGCGAAGACGGTGAACATGTCCGCGACCGGCGCCGAGGTGACCCAGGTCTTCCGGCCGGTGAGCAGGAACCGCCCATCTTCCTCATGTGCGCGCGTGGCGATGGCTGCGAGATCGCTGCCCGCGTCGGGCTCGGTCATGCAGATGGCCCCGACGAGATCGCCCCGCAACGCCGGCCCGAGCAGCCGCTCGCGCACCTCGCCGCGCGCGAACCTGTGGACGAACCAGGTGCCCATCAGCGACTGCATGGCGCACACGGCCGCCACGGCGAGGCTGCCGCGAGCCAGCTCCTCCATCGCCAGGACATAGGAGACGGTGTCGGCGCCGCTCCCTTCCGGCTCGGGGTAGCGCATGCCGAACACGCCGAGCTGCCCCGCCTTGCGAAACAGCTCGCGCGGGAAGGTGGGTTTCTCGTCCAGTTCGCGGGCTTGCGGTCGCACCTCCTGCTCCACGAAGGCGTGGAAGGCTGCCTGGATGGACTTCTGGGTCTCGCTCAGCGACAGGTCCATTCGACCTCCTCCTCGTGGGGCGGCGGCGCCGTCGGCTTGGCGCGCAGAGCGCGCAGCACCGTTCCGGCACGATTCATGGGCTCACCGAATCATCGCTGGCGGCCGATCGCCGGCCACTCCGCAGCCGCGCGGTCTCCTCCTCGAGGATCTCGAAGGTCTCGGGGTCCAGAGCAACCCCGTACACCTCGCGAGCCGCCTGCAGAGAGACGAGCTCGTCCTTCACCTCTTCCTGGACCTTCTCGGCGGGGCGCTCGAACGGGGGACCGTAGCCGCCACCGCCGCCGGCCTCCTGGACGTAGAGCGTGCCGGCCGGCACATCCTGGACGAGATCCTTGCTGGTGGGCCGCGATGTGCTTCCGTCGGCGTGATGAAGCTCGATCCTGTTCAGGCTCCCCTTGCCGCCGCCGAACAGCCCGAAGGCCGGCTCGACGTCGCCGTCACCGAACGTGACGATCTGGGTTCCGTCGCTGCCGACGCGGTAGCGGCTCTCGACACCCAGACCTCCCCGCCAGCGGCCGGCGCCTGCCGAGTCGGTCAGGAACTCGTGCCTCACGAGCCGGTGCGGTGTCATGTGCTCGAACATCTCGTAGTCCTGGTCGAGGACGCCTCCCGAGGCGTCGATCATGCCGATGTGATCGTAGCCATCACAGGTGCTGGTCGCTCCGGAGCCGCCCTTCAGGCCAAGGAACAGGATGTCCACGTAGGTGTCCTTGCGCGCCGGGTTGTAGCCGGTGGACAGTGAACACAGGAGCTGGTTCCAGCCGGCGGTCACGCGCTCCGGGATCACCGGTGCGAGGGCCCGGATGATGGCGTCGGCGTTGGGCGGGCAGAGATGGTTGCCGAACGTGGTTGCCGCCGGGTATGCCGCGTTCAGGATCGTCCCCTCCGGGATGATGATCTCGACGGGGCTGATCATCCCGTCGTTGTGTGGGATGTCCGGGTTGACCATCTGCAAGAAGGTCAGGATGGTCGCCGAGGCGCTCGACGTGTAGGTGCCGTTCACGAAGCCCGTCGTCTGCGCGTCGGTGTCGGAGTAGTCGAAGATGATGCGCTCATCCTCCACGGTCACCTTCACGCGGATCTGATACTTGGAGCCCGGGTTCTTGCCGTCGTAGTAGACCGTGCTCTCGCCGCGGTAGACGCCGTTGGGAATCGAGGCAATCTCGGCCCGCATCATCTTGCGGGCGGCCTCGAAGAGGAACCACTTGTGGGCCTCGAATCTCTCCAGCCCGTACTTCTCGATGAGGGACAGCAGCCTTCTCTCGCCCACGGTGCAGGCCCCGATCTCGGCGCGCATGTCCTCCTGCACGATGGAAAGACGGATGTTGGCGAAGATCAGGTCCCAGACGTCCCGGCGCAGCTTGCCGCGTTCGTAGACCTTCACCGCCGGGATGCGCAGCGCCTCCTGCCAGACCTCCGTGGCGTTCGGGTTGTAGCCGCCGCGGACCGCGCCGCCGATGTCGGCCTGGTGCCCCTTGGCGGCCGCCCAGGCCACCAGCGTGTCGCCGTGGAAGATGGGCTTGAAGGCGGCCACATCGTTGTTCTGGTTTCCGAGCGTGAAGACGTCGTTGTGGAAGAAAACGTCTCCCGGGTAGATCTCGCCCCGGAAGCGCTCGGCGATGAGTGCGCAGACCGGACTGAGCGAGAAGCTGAGGATGGGCAGGTTCTCGGTCTGCTCGAGCATGCGCCCCTCGGCATCGTAGAGTCCGGTGACGAAGTCCTTGGCCTCGCAGAGGATCGGCGAGCGGGTGGTCTTCTCCATCGTGAGGCTCATCTCGTCCGTGATCGCCTTGAGGGCGTTGCCGATGATGGCCGCCAGGACCTTGTCGATCTCCGGCCTGGAATCCGCAGGCCGTGCGGTTGCTTCATCCATCGTGGCTCTCCAGACCTTGGCGCTGCAGCACGAGGCTGCCGTGTTCGTCGACGCGCGCGCAGTAGGCGGCGCTCACGAAGATCGTGGTGTCGGTCCTGTCCACGAGGGCAGGTCCCCGCAGCGTGTTCCCGGAGAGCAGCCTGTGGCCATCGTAGACCGGAACCTCGTCGAGCCCGCCGGACTCGGGGACGTAGGCCCTCCGGCTGCCCTTGCGGGCGTGCTCGGGATCCGGGCCTCCGTCTGCCAGCACGGGGAGCGGAGGCCGCGAAGTCACGCCCAGCGACCGGACACGGACGTTGATCAGCTCGAGGCTGGTGCGGTCGGCCTCGAGATCGTAGCCGTACATGCGGTTGTGCTCCGCGTGGAAGGCCGCAGCAAGGGTCGCGGCAGCGTTCCCGCCGATGGCTGCACGTTCGACGGGGATGGTGACCTCGTGGTACTGCTTCAAGTAGCGCAGGTCGAGTGAAACCTGGTGCTTGACCTCCGAAACCCCTTCCATGCGCAGCTGTCGCTCGCCTTCCTCGGCCATCTCCGTCACCAGGCTGCGGATCTCCTCGGTCGAGATGGCGTCGAGGGGGCCGACGCACGAGCGCACGAAGTCGTGCTGCAGGTCGCAGAGCAGCATGCCCGCGGCGCACAGGGTCGACGCCGTGCTCGGCACCAGCAACGTGGGGATCTCCAGGTCGCTGGCGATCATGCAGGCGTGCAGCGGACCGGCGCCCCCCGCCACCACCATGAGGAACTCACGCGGATCGAGTCCTCGCTTGACGGTGATCTCCCGGACGCCGTGGGCCATGTTGCTGTTGATCACCCGGTACATGCCGGCCGCGGCTTCGATCGGTTCCATGCCCAGCGACGCGGCGATCTGCTCCTCGACGGCCTTGCGCGCGCGCTCCGTATCCAGGCGCAGCGTGCCGCCGGCGAAGTTGTCGGGATCCAGGTAGCCCAGAACGAGGTCGGCGTCGGTGCACGTCGGCCGCTCGCCGCCGCGCCCATAGCAGGCGGGGCCCGGCAGGGCGCCGGCGGACGCCGGCCCCATGCGCAGCAGCCCGCCCTCGTCGATCCAGCCGATGCTGCCGCCGCCGGCGCCGATGGTGGTGATGGCCAGCATGGGCAGAGCGATCCGCAGCCGGTCGATCTCGCTCTCGTTGTTCATTGCGGCCGCGCCGCCACGCACGAGAGAGGCGTCGAAGCTGGTGCCGCCCATGTCCACCAGGATGCAGTCCTCCTGATCGTGCGCCCTGGCGAATGCGGCGGCGGCTCTGGGACCGGCCGCCGGCCCGCTCAAGAGCGTCGTGGCCGGGTGCCCGAGCACCACGTCGGGCAGGGCGACGCCGCCGTTCGACTGCATGACGAGCAGAACGCCACCAAACCCGACCTCGGCGAGCTTCGTGGTGAAGCTCGTCAGGTAGTCGCGCAGGACGGGACCCACGTAGGCGCCGAGAACCGTGGTCGAAACACGGTTGTAGAAGCGGATCGTGGGCAGCGCCTCGGACGAGATGCTCAGGAAGGCATCGGGAAGCACGGAGCGGACGATCGCCGCCGCCTCCCGCTCGTGGGCGGGGTTGGCGTAGGAGTGGATGAAGCAGATCGCCACAGCCGAAACGCCTTCGTCGCGCAGGAGCTCGGCGGCGGCTCTCACATCGTCGAGCACCAGGGGAGTGATCTCCTCTCCCCTGAAGTCGAGGCGTCCGCGGACCGGGCGGCGCAGCCGGCGCGGCACCAGCGGCACCACGTTCTGGTAGCGATTGTCGTACTGCTCCTCCCGGATGCCGCGCCGCATCTCCAGGGCGTCGCGCACTCCTGCGGTGGTGACGAGACCCGTGCGCGCGCCGCCGCGCGTGAGCACCGCGTTCGTGGTGACCGTGGTGCCGTGGACGATCTGGCTCGTCCGGCGGACGAACTCCTCCATGCCGAGCCCCTGGGATCGGGCCACCGACCGCAGCCCGTCGAAGACGCCCACCGAGGGATCTTCGGGAGTGGAAAGCACCTTGAAGGTCCGAACCTCGCCTTCTCCTGACCAGAGGAAGAGATCGGTGAACGTCCCCCCCACATCGATGCCGATCTTGAAGCTCATGTCCCCACCGTTTCCTTGCCGAGCGCAAAGGCTCTGCGGTTGGGCTCGATCTGCCGTGGCGGGCATCGCCTCTCGATGCCGTGCCAGACGGCCTCTCCGGTGAGCGGCAGAACGTCCAGCCCGGCGAGTGCCCCGAGCATCAGGATGTTCAAGCCGCGAGGGAAGCCCAGCGATTCGAGCAGGGCGGACCCGTCCACCACGACCGTCTCCGGGGCGACCGAACGGATCTCGCTCAGGAGCGTGGAGAGATCCGGATAGCCGACGCCCTGCTGAGCCAGCGTGGCGGGAACGATGCGGCCCACGTTCACGGTCACCTGCGTGCGCGCGGACATCCAGCTCCGCGCCCGCAGCGCCTCCAGCGGCTCCAGGCCGAGGACGATGTCCGCCGTGTGGTTGGTCATGAACGGGCTGCGGCCCGGGCCGATGAGCACGGACGCCTGCACGCTGCCCCCGCGGCGGGACATCCCGTGCATCTGGCTCACCACCACCTGCATGCCCGCAATCAGAGCCGCCTCCCCGAGAAGACGAGCGCTGGTCAGGACCCCCTGCCCTCCCACCCCGACAATCAGCAGCTTGAACCGCTCCGTGCCGGGGCGTTGCTCGTTCATCTTGGGGCGCTGCTCGTTCACGTTGGGGCGCCGCTCCTTCACCGCGAGGCGTTGCTCGTTCGCCGCGTCGATCGTTGGACCCTCGAATCTGCGGGCCTGATGGCGGCATTGGGACAGAACGCGGCGCAGATTCCACAACCGTTGCACAGCATCGGGTTGATCTGGATCAGACCATCCTCGATGTAGAAAGCCGGGCAGCCGAAGAGATCGATGCAGGCGCGGCAGTTGCCGCATTGCCCGCAGACCGCACAGCGTGCGGCTTCGGCGCGCGCCCTCGCCGCCGTCAGCGTGCCGACGACCTCCTCGAAACCGCCGATGCGGCGCTCTGGTGGCAGTTCGTCGGGCCGCGTCCGCACCCCACGGTCGATCCGGCTCGCGTGCCCGGCCCGGTCGCTGGCGGCGGGCCAGGCATCCGAACGCGGCGGCGGCGCCCTGCGGCTGGCCGTCTCTTGTCCGCGCAGGGCGCAATCGATTCCCCAGGCGGCGCGCATCCCGGAGGCGATGGCCTCCGTCACGGTGCGGCCAGCCGGAACCAGGTCGCCCGCCGCGAAGATCTTCGGGTGCGAGGTACGACCGGTTTCGGGATCGATGCGGACGCAGCCCGCCGAATCGAGCTCGAGCTGCACCTCTTCGTTCCCCAGGAAGGCCAGCTCCGGCTTCTGCCCGACGGCCGCGATCACCAGGTCGGCCTCCACCAGGACCTCCGAGCCCGCAACGGGCACGGACTTCGGGCGCCCGGTCGCGTCCAGCCGGCCGCGCTCGGTGCGGCAGCAGGCGAGGCCCGGTGTCGGGGCTCGTTTCAAGGCGACCGGCTGCAGCCAGGTGCACAGCTCGACTCCCTCATGCTCTGCGGCCACGATCTCGTCGGCGAGGGCCGGCATGTTCTCGCGCCCGCGGCGGTATGTCACGACGACGTGCCGCGCCCCGCGGCGAAGCGCGGTGCGGGCAGAATCGATGGCGGCGTTGCCACCGCCGATCACGACGACGCGCTTGCCCCGGTGCTCCTGCGTCCCGTCCCGTGCTCCCTCCAGGTACTCCAGTGCTTCCAGCATTGCCGGAGCGCCGTCCGCGCCTTCGCCTGCGGGCGGCACCTCGAGCGCCAGCGGGCGGTGAGCTCCGAGGCCGAGGAGCACGGCATCGTAGCCCACCAGGAGGGCGGAGAGATTGAGATGCCGTCCCAAAGCGGTGTTGCCCACGAAGGTGACGCCGAGGTCGAGGATCCGCTCGACATCCCGTTCGAGCACGTCGAGCGGCAACCGGAAGCGCGGGATGCCGGTCCGGAGCAGTCCGCCCGGCCTGTCGCTGGCATCGAACAGGGTGACGTCGTGTCCCCGGAGCCGGAGCTCGTGTGCCGCGGCGAGGCCGGCCGGTCCGGCGCCGACGACGGCCACCTTCCGACCGGTCGGCGGTTCCCGCGGCGGGTCGTAGGGGCAGGGATCCCGTGTCGCTGCCCAGTCCATCACGAAGCGCTTCAGATCGTTGATGGCGACGGGCTCGTCGATGGCGGCGCGAACACACACCTCCTCGCAGGGGCGGTGGCATACGCGGCAGACCGAGTCCGGCAACGGGTTGCGGCTCATGATGAGCTCGAGGGCCTGGCGGTACTCGCCTGCAGCGATGTGCCCGGCATAACCCTGGACGCACAGGCCAAGCGGACATTCCATGGTGCAAGGCGCCACGGGTGAGGGTTTGGTGTCTCGCCCGGCGGCGTCGATTGCGCCCGCCACTTCCAGGGCGCGACTCCTCGCCATGTGACGTTCGTAGCCGAGCGTGACGCTCAGGCTGCAGCGCATCCCGCACCCCTCCCGGCCACAGCTCTGGCAGCGGGCGTGGTCGACCTCGTAGGTCTTGTGAACTTGTGGCGCACCCGCGATCCGTGCCAGGTGCATCGGGCACGGGTGCTCCGCGATGATGACGCTGATCCCTTCGGCGTCACGCGCCCTTTCGAAAGCGGCGATGGATGCGCTCAGGTCCGCGGGATCGACACTCTCGACCTGACGGGCACCCAGCGCCCGAACGACCCGTTCGATCCCCACTTCCCGAGACGGCCGCTGCCCTGCGACCGAGACCGTCGGGCTCTCCTGGAACCCGGTCATGGCGGTCACCTGATTGTCCAGGATGACCGCCACCATGTTGACGTTCTCCTTGATGGCATTGAGCAGCGCCGGCATCCCCGAGTGGAAGAAGGTCGAGTCGCCCAGAAACCCGACCGTTCTCCGGCCGGTGACGCGGCTCACGCCTGCGGCCAGCGTGAATCCGGCGCCCATGCACAGAAGGGCATCGACCGTGTCGAGCGGCGGGCCGTATCCCAGGGTGTAGCAACCGATATCGTTGAAGTAGAGGCAATCGTCCCCGAAGGCGGTCCGGGCCGCAAAGTAGGTGGAGCGGTGCGGGCAGCCTGAGCACAGGACCGGCGGGCGCGACGGAACGGGTGCGAAATCAACCTCATGGACCGGAGTGGTGCCGATGCCGAGTGCGTCGTGAATGCCCTTCTGGATCTCCAGGGGCCCCAGCTCGAACTCCTCGGGGAGATGGCCGGAACGCTTGCCGAGGATCTCCAGGCGCAGGCCATGCCGGGCAGCCAGAGCGCAGACAGCGTCCTCGATGAAGGGCGAGAGCTCCTCCACGACGAGGACACGGTCGACGTCCTGCAGCAGATCGACCAGGGGCTCTTCGGGCAGCGGATGGACGGCGCCCAGCGTCGCCAGGATGACGGCGTCGTCCACAGCGAGCTCCTGGAGGAGGTCCGCGCAGGTCGCAGCCGGAGCGCCGCAGGCCAGGATCGCCTGGCGTCCAGCGCCCGTGCGCTGGAAGAACCCCGCCATGTGTTCGCCCGCCGTCTCCAGCCTGCCGGCGATCTGGAGGCGCAGCTTGCGAGCGTTTGCAGGGATCGGGACGAAACGTGTGGGGTCGCGAACGAAGCCCCGCACGCGTGGCCAGCGGAGCGTGCCATAGGAGACTGCCGCGCGCGAATGGGCGACCCGCGTCGTGATTCGCATGAGGACCGGCAGACGGCTCTGTTCCGAGAGATCGAAGGCCGCGCGTGTCATTGCGCAGGCTTCCTGCGGAGTGCTCGGATCCAGCGTCGGGATGTGTAGCATCCGAGCGAGATGGCGTTGATCCTGCTCGTTGGGACTGGTGATGCAGGACGGATCGCCGGCACTGACGATGACCATGCCGCCGACGCACCCGACGTAGGGGATGGTGGAGAGCGGATCACCCGCCGCCATCAGCCCCAGGTGCTTCATCGCGCAGATCGAGCGCCCGCCGGCCAGGGACACCGCGAAGGCCAACTCCAGGGCGACCTTCTCGTTGACGGAGTACTCGAACTCGATCCCGCGGGCGCTGGCGATTCTGGCGAAGGAATCCGTGACTTCCGAAGACGGGGTGCCGGGGTAGCCGCATGCGAAGGCGACGCCGGCCTCGAGCGCTCCGCGGACGATGGCTTCGTTGCCCAGGAGGAGCTCTCGATGCCCCTCGCTTGCCACGAGCAGAGGATCGACGGCTGCTCGAGTGGGGTCTTGACGCTCAGACATCTCACCTACGAAGCCGGTTCTGACTGCTGGTCCACCCAGAGGCGCCTCAGACAACAGCGGTCTCCATCCGGGAGCGCTTGCAGTGTCTCGACACGGACATTCGCGCCGAGAGCCGTGTTGATGTCCTCGACCACGGTCCGGAACCACGTGTCGCAGCCGGGACGATCCTCCGCCAGGAGCCCGAGACGCTCGTGCCAGTGGAACCACGGGCAGCCGGTGTGGCGCACGAAGGCCTCATCCGCGCCGGGGCTTTCCAGGTCATCGCCGCCGCCGAACCGCTCCTCCGGGATCTCGGCCGAGGCGTCCTCGCCCATGACCTGGCTGGACCAGGCGAAGCACTGGGCGATCTGGGTCGGCAGCGATCCCTTGGGATCGATCCGCCGCAAGTAGGCTCGGGCGGTCTGGTGACCCGTAACCTCCCACATGGCGGAAACGATGTCGCCGAGGTCGAGTTCCGGGCACGCCTTGCCCACCGCTTCGCGCCACGCGAAGTGCTGGGCTCGAACGATCCTGCAAAGCGCCGAGAACCTCTCCTCGACCGGAATATCGGCCATACTGACCTCGTGCGGGTCGGGTCTTCGGTATAACATGGACGGCGGAATTCGATCAAGCTGCGAGCAGCGCCATGCGCGACGCCGGCAGGACGAAACGCATCCGAACGTCCGGCATTCGCGAGTTCTTCGAAATGAGCCGGCGAATCCCGGGCGCCATCGACCTGTCCATCGGTCAAGCGCACCTCGACGTCCCCGAGCCGATCAAGGACCGCGCCCACCGATGCCATCCGCGGCCGCTGCGGCAAGTACGGCGTGACCCAGGATGGAGAAGCTCGACTCCGGATTGTTCTCCTCGAGGATCGATCCTCGAATCGTCTTCCCGGGACTGATGATTCTGTCGTCGCCGCAGCCGGGCACCACAAACAATGGGGGGCAGCACTGGCATTTGCATGAGCTGTCTGGGGAATCACCCGCTCCGAGGGCCGGCTCGTCACAGAGTGTCACGCCAGGAGGCTTCAACGTGTTGCAGGGGCGGAGCCGTCCGAGAAATGGTGCTGACGACT
>JBHHXQ010000072.1:0-11375 GCA_046757105.1 Candidatus Krumholzibacteriia bacterium | reverse complement strand
TCGCGGGCCGGACGCTTCGAAGCTGCCGACGGGGGGACGCTGCACCTCGACGAGATCGGGGATCTCCCGGCGTCCACCCAGGGTGCCCTGCTGCGCGTCCTCGAGGAGAAGCGTTTCGAGAAGATCGGCTCGAACCGCAGCCAGGAAGCCGATGTGCGCATCGTGGCGGCAACCAAACGACATCTCGCCGAGGCGGTCCGCGAAGGGTCTTTCCGCGAAGATCTCTACTTCCGTCTGAACGTCATGGGCATCGAGTGCCCACCACTGCGCGAGCGCGGCGGTGACGTCCCGATCCTGGTCGAGCACTTCTTGAACCGGAAAGTCGCGCAGGGAGACCGCGTGCCCCGCATTGGCCGCAGCGCCCTGGAGAAGCTGATGACCTATACGTGGCCGGGGAACGTTCGCGAGCTCGAGAACGTCCTGTCGCGTGCAGCAATCCTGGCGCAGCACCGCGAGATCGGCGAATCGGATCTCGAGCTGGCCATGGATGCAGCCACGGGGGACGCGGGTTCCGCCGGGCTGCGCCTCCAGGACGTCGAGCGCGCACATCTGCAGCACGTCCTCGACATGCACGGCTGGAACCGCACCGACGCGGCGCGTGTCCTCGGAATCGACCGGAGCACGCTGCAGCGCAAGATCGTCCGCTACGAACTGCACCCGCCCGACGACCGAGAACCCGCCTGACCCCCCCGAGGCCCCAGCGAGCCGCCCGCACCCGGATCGCCGGCGGCATGCAGCCGGACTGCAAGAGCTGCGAGCTGGTCTGACCACGCGCGCCGCGGCTGGTCCGATCGGCGTCCGCCGTGCCGCGAACCCGGCGTGTGCGGTGCCGCCGGGGCGGTGCGGCCCGGGTCCGAGCCTCGAGACACAGGGCGAGATTCCAGTCTACGGACACCTGGCGGGCTGGAGGACCGGTGCACGACGCCGATGAGCCGGGCGGCTGCAACCTCGGGACGCGACGGCCGCTGATCGCGGCGCTCCTGGCGTGGATCGGTCTCAGGCGCTCCCCGGGCTGCAGCCCGAGCCGCGTTCCGCGTGATCGTGACGCGCAGCGCGCCGACGTGCCGCTTCCGGACACGTGAGTGACGGTCGCCACCGTCGGTGAGGGTCTGCAGCGCGAACTCTGCTCGCCCCCGTCGTGATCGTCCTACCGCGCCCCGCGCACCTGCCACGCGACCCCGGAGGACGTGGGGGCGCGGTGCCGCACGCTTGCGTTCATCCGGGCGGTGTGACACCCTGCCGCGCATGACGCTGGTCCCCAAACCCAACGCTCCCTGGTACACCAAGCTGCACATCCAGATCTTCATCGCCATGCTGGTGGGCGTCGGTCTGGGTCTCTGCTTCGGCTCCACGGCGAGCCGCGCCTTGGGATGGCTGGGCGTCATCTTCGTCCAGGCGCTCAACATGGTGATCGTGCCGCTGGTCTTCGCGTCGCTCACGAACGGCGTCGCGTCGATCGGCACGGGGCGCGAGCTGGGACGCATCGGTCTCAAGACGCTGGTCTACTACGCCACCACGAGCCTCATGGCAATCGTGGTCGGGCTCGTCCTCGTCAACATCATTCGGCCCGGTGCCGGTGCGGACATCTCGGGTGCCGCCACCAAGGACCTCCCGGAGATCGCCCGTCCAGAGGGGCCGGGCGACTTCGCGCTGCGCCTGCTCCTCGACTTCCTCCCCAAGAACGTCGTGAGCGACATGGCCGCGGGCGAGATGCTCGGCGTCATCGGCTTCTCGATCCTGCTCGGCGTGGCGATCGCCCACGCCCCCTCGGAAATCCGCGACCGCGGGCGGCGCGGGTTCGAGGTCGCCTTCCAGGTTATGATGATCCTCACGAGCTTCGTGATCCGGCTGGCGCCGCTGGGAGTCCTCGGGCTGGTCACCGAGGCGGCGGCCGACAGCGGGATGGGCACCTTCATCGCCATGGGCAAGTACATGCTCACCATCGCCACCGGGCTGCTCATCCACGCCTTCGTGACGCTGCCGCTCGTGCTCGTCGTCCTCGCGCGCATCAACCCGCTTGTCCACTTCCAGAACATGATGGAGCCGCTGATCACGGCGTTCTCGACCAGCAGCTCCTCGGCGACGCTGCCCGTGACGCTGCGCGTCATGGAGGAGAAAGTCGGTGTCAGCAACCGCATCACGTCGTTCGTGATCCCGATGGGATCCACGGTGAACATGGACGGCACCGCCCTGTACGAGTGCGTCGGAGCCATCTTCATCGCACAGGTGCTCGGGTACCCCCTCGCCCTCGGCACCCAGATCACGATCATCGTGACGGCCCTGGCCGCCAGCGTCGGAGCCGCAGGCATCCCATCGGCCGGACTGGTCATGATCTTCATCGTGCTCAAGGCCATCGGCCTCACGGGCCCGGAGCCGATGGTGATCGTGGGGACGATGCTGGCCATCGACCGGCCCCTCGACATGATGCGCACCGCCGTCAACGTGCTCTCCGACTCCTGCGGCGCGGCGATCATCGCGCGCTCGGAGGGCGAAGAGCAGGTCGATACCGGGGTGGCGCCCCAACGCCAGATCGCCGACTGACACTCACCGGCGCGTCCTGGCCCGGTCCACAGCGTGCTTTCCGCCAACTCGTCCGACGCCTACCCTGGATGCGGCATCGCCGGGGTTGGATGCGGTCGCAGGGGGGTTCTGCATGAAACGGCTCGTCGTGCGCTGGCTGCTCTCGGGTGTCGCCATCGCCATCGTCGCCTGGATGTTGCCGGGAATCCGCGTCGGCAGCGGTCCGCAAGGCGTCTGGACGGTGCTCGTGGGCGCGGCTTTCCTCGGTCTGGCGAACTCGGTCGTCAAGCCGGTCCTGATGTTGCTCAGCTGTCCTCTGATCCTGCTGACGCTCGGGCTGTTTCTCTTCGTCATCAATGCGTGGACGCTGATGATCGCGAGCGGCCTGGCGCGGGCAGCGGGATTCCCCTTCCGCGTGGAGGGCTGGGGCACGGCGATCGTGGGATCGATCCTGATCACGATCGTCAACTGGCTCCTGTCGCTGTTCGTCCAGACCTCGAAGGAAGAAGAGGAAACATCATGACAGTCGCGCAGATCGTCGGCATCGTGTTCATCTTCGCGGCGATCCTCGACCTGGTTCTCGGGTTCGTGGTCGTGGGGCCGCGCATCCCGGAGGAGGGACGCCGGAAGGTCGTGCAGGTGGGTTTGAGCGCCGGCGCGGTCGTGCTGCTGGCCTTGGGGGCCGCGTTCCTCGCCGGCGTCATGGGGGTCGGCTCGAGCGTGATGTAGCGGCCCGGTGCGGCGCCGGCGACCTCCCCCAGCCGGTCAGGTTCCCAGACCACGGCCGAGATGAGCGCCTGCGTCGACGACCAGGACCTCGCCGTTGATGTAGTCCGCCCAGGGTGAGGCCAGATAGGTGATGGCGTCGGCGATTTCGTCGAACTCGGCGAAGCGCTGGATCGGAACCGCCTTCCGCAGCGTCTCCCGCGCCTCTTCGGTCGGCCACAAGCGCTCGCGGGCGCCCTCGGAGTCGAAGATCCCCGGACAGACCGCGTTGACGCGGATGCCGTGGCTGGCCCACTCGACGGCGAGCGTGCGGGTCAGCGCCACCACACCGGCCTTGGCCGCGGCGCTGTGCACCGTCCCCGGACCGCCCGTCCATGCATAGGCCGCCACCACGTTCACGATGCGTCCAGAGCCGCGCTCGATCATGTGCAGGCCCACCTCGCGCGAGCAGTAGAAGACACCGTTCAAGGCGATGTCGATGACCACCTTCCAGCCACCGGGGGAGAGCTCCGCCGCCGGAACGAGGAAGTTGCCAGCCGCGTTGTTGACGAGGACGTCGATGGCGTCGAAGCGCGCGACGGCCGCGCGGACCATCCTGGACACCGAAGCCGGGCGGCGCACGTCGGTCTGTACGGAGAGCACCTCGGCGCCGGTGCCGCGCAGCTCCTCCGCCGCCGGGTCGAGATGCTCGCGCTTGCGGCTCGCGATCACGAGCCTTGCGCCGAGCGCCGCGAAACGACGTGCGGTCTGCAGGCCGAGCCCGGTGCCGCCACCCGTGATGAGGACGGTCTTGTCGCGGAAGGTGTCCTTCGGCAGCATGTGGGTCGATTCCGTCACGGACGGGAGGATACGCATGCCGGCACGGTCACGCAACAGGGCGCTCGAAGGCGACCTCCAGGTGCACAACGGGGCAGTGCACTGGATCCGCAACGGCGCCGCGCGTGGACGCCCGATCTTCATCGTCGGACATGGTGCCGGTGCCCCGTACACCAGCGCCTTCATGGAGGCCGTCGCCTCGGGCCTCGTGCAGCGCGGCATCACCGTCGTCCGCTTCCACTTCCCGTACATGCAGCGCGCCGTGCGCGACAAGCGCCGCCATCCACCCGACCGCACGCCCGTCCTCCTGTCCGCGTGCCGGGCCATGGTGGAGCTGGCCACGGTGTGGCTGCCCTCCGGCTCGGCCTCCGACCATCGGCTCGTCGTGGGAGGCAAGTCGATGGGTGGCCGGATGATGTCGATGCTCCTGGCCGGCGCGGACCCCTCACCGGTGGCCGGGGCCGTCTACCTCGGCTATCCGCTGCACCCGGCCGGTCGCACGCACGCGCTGCGCACGGAACATCTCCCCGCGGTCCGCGTGCCCCAGCTCTTTCTCTCCGGCAGCAAGGATCCGCTGGCGAGGATCGATCTACTCCGTCGCGAGGTGGACAGACTCCAGCATGCAAGCCTGCACGTCGTGGAGCGCGCCGACCACTCGCTCGCGACCAGCAGGCGCGACCCGCTGGCCGGCAGCGACGGGTGGCTCGACGTCGCGGCCGGCTTCATCCACGACGTCACCAGGCTGTGAACCCTCGCCGGCAGCCCCGGCAGCCAGCGGCGCGTCGGAATCCGCGAGAAGCCGTGTGCCGGCGAAGCGGCGAGTCCCCGCACCCGAAACCCGCCGCGGCGGCGATCTTCGCGGCGCCCGCAGGCGTCATCCGGCCCCGGGGCGCCGCGCCTGCACCCGGCGCATCCTGCGGCGCCGCGGAACCAGCAGGAACGCGAACAGGAGGAACTCCGCGGGGATGGCTCCAAAGCGCCGGCGGAACGTGCGGCGGAACTCGTCGTCGGTCGGAGACCGTTCGAGCACGATCGAACGATCCATGGCGTCCGCGTCCGTGAAGGTGCGCTGCAGGCGGGTGACGAAACGTCCGGGAGAGAGGAACCTGGCCAGGTTCGGGTACCGCTCGGCGATCGCCGCGTACTCGCCGGCGCTCAGACGATTGGCGTAGTCGGTGTCGAACCCCTCGAACGTCATGCGATGGTCGTCCACCACGTACACGAACACGCTCATCCAGCCGGCGCGGTTGATGGCCATGATCGGCAACGGCAACTCGAACTCCTGCGCCTCGTAGACGAAGAGGACCGGATGCACGTCGGCGTCCCAGCCGCCGGGCGGCATCTGGTTTCCCGGGTCGTTCGGGTCCAGCCGCATGGCGGTGAAGAACCAGCCGCGCTGGACGTAGGGCGCGAACCGCGTGGCATCCTCGGCACCGAGAGCGAAGCCGTGCTCGGCCAGCCAGTCGACCAGGGCGTTTGGATCCTCGGAGGAGATGACGGTGACCAGGAAGGCGCCGATCGTGCGCTCCACGTGAACGAAGACGTCGTCCGCCTCCTCCGCGCCGAAATCCACAGCGATGCGATCGTCGGCACACCCGAAGATGCCTTCGTCCGCGGGGCGGCTGTCGGGGATCGGCGACGTGAGCGCGCGCCCCTCGGCCCAGACGTCGCGCGACGCGACCTCGAATTCGGGGATGGCGGGCGTCGGCACGACGAGCGCGAAGTCCTCCGCCATGCCGACGAAGTTCACGTTCGGCAGCAGGCGCACTTCGCCCCGGTCCCGGTCCATGACCACCAGGTTCAGCTGACCTTGAGAGGTGATCCAGCAGTCGTCACACGGAATCGGACAGCAGACGGCATGCACCTCGGCGCCGGCCAGAAACGCCAGGCATGCGGCCGCGAGCGCATGGCGGTTTCTCGAGCTTCCCATCGTCCTCTCCTCGGGGGCGGACGAAATCAATGCAGCTCGTAGCTCACGCCGACGAGCAGTCGGCTTCCACTGTAGTCCAGGTCGTTGACCATCGCTCCGTAGTCGACCTCCGCCAGGAACGTGAGCCGCTGGCGCAGCCAGACCCGCCAGGAAGCGCCGATCGGGATCTCCGGACGCAGCTCGAAGAGACCGCCGAACGTCGTCATCTGGAAGCCCTCGTCGAACGGCAGCGTCAGCCGCGTGAAGACCGACTGCACGGCGACGCCCAGGTAGAGCCGCGCCCTCTCCCGGTAGCGCGCCGGCACCAGGTTGGAGCGGAATCCGACGCTGACCGGGATCAGCCAGTACGTCGCGTCCTGGACCTCGAAGGTGGGATCCGGCCGGTACTCCTCCCCCCGCGAACGGATCACGCCGACGTCGACGATGATCCACACGTCGGAGGAGCTCACGCGCGGCGAGTAGCCGAAGCTGAACGCGGCGCCGGCGTCGTACGCCTGGCGATGATCGCTGGCGAACGGAATCGCGGCGCCGGCGCCAAACTCGAACGCCTGCACGAGATCGCCGGCGGCGGCCGGAACGACGAGCGCGAGGAGAACGGTGAACGCGATGGATACGGTGAGACGGCCAGGAAGACCCAGGCGAGACGCGCGAACGGACGAGACGGGGTCGCTTCGGAACAAGGGGCCTCGTTTCTCCGGCCAGGCTGCATTCAATATAGGCACCGCCCGGCATCTGACAAGCGAAAACGCACACGTCCTGGGCCGGTGGGGAACGACCGGGGCGATCGCAGGCCGGCGGCGCCGCCAGCGGTGCAGCGTCGTGCGGCCCGCTCGCCGCGGCCGGCTTCGAGCCGCCACCCGCGCCTGCGTCGCACGCCGGCGCCGAGTCTCGCTCCCGGCACCCCGGGCACCCCGAGGCCGGCGTTCCCGGCCGCGTGGAAATCGGTTAGAATCAAGTTCTTGTATTCGCCCTGTCGCCCCCCACGTGGTTCGGCACCCGCATCCGGTGCCCGTCGGAAGGGACAAGACCCGTGAATCGCCGCGTTCGTTCGTGCACGTTTCTGCTTCTCGCATCGCTGGCCGTCACGGCCGCATCCGCCCTCGCAGCGGGCACCTCCCTCGTGGAGATTCCCTACAAGGGCCCCGGACAGATCCGGGCCCTGCTCGAACGCGGGCTCGATGTCCTGGCCGTCACGCGCGACGGCAACGTCCACGTGGCCGCGACCCCGGAGGATCGCCCGTTCCTGGCCGGCTTCGGCGCCAAGCCGCGGGTCCTCGCCACGCCCGGGGCCTCCGACCTCATCGCGGAGCTGGACGCAAACCTCGGCGCCTACCGCACCTACGACGAGACGGTGGCCGTGATCCAGGCGCTCGAAGTGGCCCACCCGAACATCCTCGCGGTCTCGGTCATCGGGCAGAGCATCGAATTGCGGCCGATCTACGCCATGAAGATCTCCGACAACGCCGCCACCGACGAAGCCGAGCCCGAGGTGCTCCTCATGGGCTGTCACCACGCCCGCGAGCTCATGAGCGTGGAGATGCCGTTGAAGTTCGCGGAGCACCTCCTGGCCAACTACGGAGCCGATCCCGACGTCACCCAGATGGTGGACGAGCGCGAGATCTGGGTCGTCCCCATCGTCAACCCGGACGGGTACGTCGAGGTGCAGAACAACCACCCGCCGGAGTGGTGGACCTGGTGGCGCAAGAACCGCCGCGACAACGGGGACGGCAGCTTCGGCGTCGACCTGAACCGCAACTACGCCTACAACTGGGGTCTCGACGAGCAGGGATCGTCGTCCAACACCTTCTCGCCCGTGTACCGGGGAACCGCGCCGTTCTCCGAGCCCGAGAGCCAGGCCATCCGCGATCTCTGCAACGGACGCCAGTTCGTCATCTGGCTCGCCTACCACAGCTACAGCGAGCTGCTCCTGTTCCCGTGGGGATACGCCTACGAGTACACGACCGACCACGAGATCTTCGAGGCCATGGCAAACGCCATGACGGCCTCGAACGGCTACCTGGCCGGCAACCCCGCGATGGGCGCCATCTACCTCACGAACGGCGGCAGCGACGACTGGGGCTACGGCGAGGTGACGACCAAGCCGGCCATCTACGCCTACACGCCCGAGGTCGGCAAGTGGGCGGACGGAGGCTTCGGCCCGCCGGACACCTTCATCGACCCGTACTTCAACCTGCTCCTGCCGATGAACATGCTGGCGCTCGAGCTGGCCGGAAACCCCCAGAAGGTCCTCGGCCCCGTCTCGCCCACGCTGCAGACCGCGCACACCACGGCCGGTTCGGAGATCGTGCTCGGCTGGAGCGACAATCTTCCGAGCGACCCGAACCCGGCAGCGACCTACGACCTCGAGCACTACCTGAACCCGGGCTTCCTCTCGTCCGACGATGCCGAGAGCGCCTCGCCGCTCCTGAGCCTGGCGGGCGGGTTCGTCGCCGTCATCGACACGCTGCCTTTCCAGGGGAGCCGCAGCTACTACTCGGGCCAGCAGAACAACCTCTCCTCCACGCTCACGACGGTGGCGCCGTACGAGGTCGGCACGGGCACGAACGTCTTCACCTGCTGGATGCGGTACGAGATCGAGACCCACTGGGACTACGCCTACGTCGAGGTGAGCGAGGACCAGGGTGTCATCTGGCGTCCGATCCAGGGAAACCTGACCACGCAGTCGAACCCGAACGGCAGCAACCGCGGCCACGGCATCACCGGGAATAGCAACGGCTGGACGCAGGCGAGCTTCGCGCTCGACGACTACATGGGACAGGAGATCCTGCTGCGCATCCACTACGTCACCGACGGCGCCGTTCTAGGCGAGGGGCTGTACGTCGACATGCTGGGCCCGGTCCCGAGCTTCGACGAGCATGCGGTGTTTGCGACGGGCGTCTCGGGCACGAGCCACACGTTCCTGCCCGGGACGACGGGAACCTACAAGTACCTCGTGCGGGGTACCGACGCCGAGGGCGACACGGGCCGCTGGAGCAGGGGCTTCGTCGTGGAGGTCGGCGATCCGGTGAGCACGCGGATCCTGCCGCCCGCGCAGAGCGCCCTGGGGCGGAACGTCCCGAACCCGTTCAACCCGAGGACGCTCCTGCCCTACACGATCGGCTCGCGGCTCGGCACGGACGCGGCGCGCAACGTCGACCTGTCCATCTACGATGCGGCGGGCCGGCGGGTGGCGACGCTCGTGCACACACCGCTCGCTCCGGGTCACTACCGGGCCTCGTGGGACGGCACCGACGAGCTCGGCCGGCGGGTCCCCTCGGGACCCTACTTCGCACGGCTCTCCGTGGACCGAGTTCCGTCGCGGGCGCGCAAGCTCCTGCTCTTGAAGTGATCGGATCGGGCCCGGCACCGGATCCGCGCACCGGACGGACGACCACCGGGGTGCGATCCCCGGCTCGTGGCGCGGCGGCCCGGCTCGCCGGCCGAGCCCGCGGGCAGCGCGTGGAGCCAGCATGATCTGCGTTCTGATCCGGGTGCACGACCGCATGAGCGACCTCGAGGTGTGCGTGGAGGTCATCCGCAGGCACTGGCGCCTCGACGATTGCTACCTGCTGGTGGTCAGCAACGGCAGGTCGCGCGGCTTCGGAGTCCCGGAATCGGTCCGCTCCCGGGTGGACTGCGTCCTGGAGATCGAGGAGAGTGCCGGGCACTTCGCGGGCAACTCCCGGCTGCTGCGCGCCGGCATCCAGGCGGTCCCGGACGAGTGCACCTGGACGATCCTGCTCGAAGCGGACACCTGGATCTTCGGCGATGCGGTTCTCCGCCGGTACGTCCGCAGGCTCGAGCGGGAAGGCAAGGTGTGGGCGAGCGCGGAGTGGGTCGAGAAGGTCTACAGCCTCGCTCTCGACGTGGCGATCGTCGAGACCGCGTTCGCGAAGCGGCATCCCCGGCTGTTCGAGTTCAGCGAGCCACCGGGGCCGGAGGCGTGGGTCTACGACCAGCTGCGGCGTGCGGGGCAGGAACCGATCTACATCCGCGAGAACATGCCCGTGCACGTCCCAGCCCTGATGCGGCGTTTCTACAACAGGTTCGGCGGGCGCTTCCGTACCTTCACGAGAGCCCGCATGGTCACGCACCACATCGAAGATCTCGGCAGCGGCCTCGAGGAGAAGAAGCGCATCGCCAACCAGGTCCTCGGCAGACTGGAGTTCGACGTGCAGGGAGCGAACGACATCGCTCGCCGGCATCGCATGCTGCGGCTCTTCGAAGGGATTCGCCCCCTGGTCCCCAGGTCGACCTGGTTCAGGAGGAAGCAGTGGAAGACCGTCCCCCCGCAGACGGAGTCCCGCGGATGATCTGCACGAGCGGCAGCCCGACCGAGCCCTCCCGACGGCTGGCGGGTGTGCGGCGCGTCCTCTTGGAGGTCCAGGCTTGAGCGATCCGGCGCGAGCCCGTCGCCTGGCCGAGGTCGCACTCGTGGCCATGCTGTACGCCGTCCCGCTCACGGTGTCCTGGACGGTGGCCGGCGCCCACATCGCCATCGGGATCGCGGCGTTCTTCGCCATCCTGCACGGCGCTCTCGGGAGAAGCTGGCCGGTCGCGAGAACGCCCGCGGATGCCGGTTTCGTCGCGTTCGCCGGCGCCTCTGTGCTGGCGACCGTTTTCGCCATCGAGTCGGCGTCGAATCCGCTGGCCCTGAAGAAGCTGCTCCTCATCCCACTCGTGCACGTGACGGCTGCGGCGCTCGCAAGGGGATCCCGAGCGCGCTGGGCCTTGCGGCTGTTCGTCCTGGCGCTGGGTGTGACGGCGCTCGTGACGTCGCTGCGCTTTCTGCTCGTGTCGCACGATCCGTCGGCGCGTCTTCGCTCCACCACACACTACATGACGTTCTCGGGTCTGCTCCTCCTGGCGCTGCCGCTGGCGGCGGCGGGAGCCCTGGCGGCACGCAGGCGCCTGCGGGCGCTCTACGTGCTGGGCACGGCGGTGATGGCGGTCGCCCTGCTGCTGACCTTCACGCGCGGCGCCTGGCTGGGGGCCGTCGTGGCCGCCTGCGCCATCCTGGTCCGCGTGCGGCCGCGCCTGCTCCTTCTGGTGCCTCCGGCCGTGGTCGCCGCGCTGCTCCTCCTGCCTTCGAACTACCGGGCCCGCGCCCTGTCGAGCTTCGACCTGCAGTACCACTCGAACTCCGACCGGCTGCAACTGTGGCGAGCCGCCGTGCAGATCTGGCGCGACCATCCCTGGACCGGCGTCGGCCTGGGCGACCTGCAGCGTGTCTACCGCCAGTACGCCCCGCCCGAGGTCGAACGCATCCACGGCCACATGCACAACAACTGGATGCACGTGCTCGCCACCATGGGCACGCTGGGGATCCTCGCCTTCGCCTGGCTCATGGTGTCCATGGGACGGCTCGTCTGGCGCAGTGGTG
>JBHHXQ010000071.1:0-11499 GCA_046757105.1 Candidatus Krumholzibacteriia bacterium | reverse complement strand
GATCGCGCCTACCAGACCGGCCCTTCGAATCAAGTGTTTCATGCAGCTTTCCCCCCGCGTGTGTGACTCGTCGTGCGATGGCGTAGCTGAGGTTTCCGAGCCCGAGCCGTGCTGCATGCGTGGTCGTTACGGGGCTCCCTCACGATCCCTTGCCGCACCACGGGCGTCCGCGGACGCGACTCAGGGGTCGACGATTCCCGCAAGCCGGAACAGCTCGAGGATCTCGGTCTCGTTCTCACCCATGTTCGAGTTGATGGGCAAGCCGATCGGCAAGCTCACGTAGACGGTGCGCGCGCCGCCTCCCGTTTCGTGATACACCCCGACGTCGAACTGCACAGGGTTGACGAAGTCACCGCGGACCAAGGTCGACTCGGGGTAGAAGTACAAGCTCCGGGTCGACGCGTCGTTCCGCGACCCGAAGCACTCCATGATCACGTCCAGCCCGAGGCTCAGCATCCTGAACTCGGTCAATCCGGGGTGCACCGCGGCCCGGATCGTGTCCGTCAGGCTGAAAGCGAAGTTCGTCGTGCCGCCCGGCCCCACGTACACGGTGTCGACTCCGAAGAGATCGCGGAACCGGCTCTCCAGTTCCCCGAAGACACTGTTCGTCCCCAGGGCCAGGCCGCTGCCGAGGAAGAAACGGCCCTGCCGTTCCTCCAGCAGCTCGAGCAAGGCCCCACGAGCCAGTTCCAGGGCGCCGGAAGACGAGGTATCGGCGTCAGTATACCAGATGACGCGGTCGAAGAGAGCGAGCGTCGCCTCGAGGTCGTCGCGGGTCATCCTCGGCAGGGCCTCGATGTCGAGGACCCGACGCCGGTCGGGTGCGGCGGCCTCGAGCGCCGCGCGGTAGGACTGGTCCGACCTCGCGGCCAGGAAGCCCCCCATACGGCAGTCGTCGACGAGAAGGATGCCGTTCTCGGGGGCTGAGCCGACCTCCCAGGTGTGCTGAACCGCCTCGCTGGCGGCGGCGCCGTCGTCGACGACCTGGACGAAGATCGTGCGGGACCCGTAGCGGTCCTCGAAGTCCCCCTGGCGCAGCGTGACCGCGTCGTCCTGGAGCGGCACGATCTTCGGGTTGTTTTCGGAACCGTCCAGCCACACGACGTAGTGATCGAGGTGGATCCGCGAGTCGGCGTCGTCCTCCTCGGCCGTGGTGTCCGGGTCCACGGCCGTGAGGTAGAAGGTGATGGCCGGCAGGGACTGCTCCGGCAGCGTTCCGAGCTCGAAGTCCACCACCGGCGGCGTGTTGAAGAACTCGAAGGACTGGCGGACCGGCGTCGGATCGACCACGCCCTCGACGTCGACGGCCGCCACCTCGAAGACGTAGCGAGCGGTGCCGTTCGGGACAGGCAGGACGAAGAGCTCGGAGACTGCCGTCGTCTGGGACCAGGTAGTGTCCAGCAGGCATGTTCCCGCTTCTGGCTCGCAGAGCCAGCGCCGCCGGTAGGACGCGACCTCGCCGTCGGCGTCGCTCCCCAGCCACGAGAGGAGGATCTTGTAGAACTGCGGCCGCAGGCTGTCGCCCTGAACCACCAGGAAAGTCTCTGGAGGCAGGTTCTCCTGTTTCGGGGGCGACGGCTGGACGCCGTCGTCGCAGCTCGCAAGCCACGCCCCACCCAGGAGAACGGCGAGCAACAGGCCGCGCCGCGCCCAGGGGTGCCGCGGGCCAGCCCGGGCGCTCTGCATACGATGAACGTTCGTCACGGGCGTTCGCCTCTCACCGGATGACCATGAACTTGCCCAGCTGCGTCTCGCCGGTGACCTTGTCCCGCACCGAAAAGATGTAGAGGCCGGACGAGATCTCCTGGCCGTCCGCATTCAGGAGATCGAACCCCGCAATGGAGCCTCCGGTCACGAGGTTGCGCCCGACGGCCAGGTCGGCGCGGTCCGGGCTGACGCCCGCCGTCTCGGTGCCGCCGTACGTGGCGGCGTCGAAGTGGTACTCGCGCACGAGGTCGCCGGCGAGCGTGAAGATCTTGATGTGGGCGCGCTCCGGCAGGTTCACGAACCACAGAACGCGCTTCCGCGGGTTGATGCTGCCGTCCGGGTTGCGGACGTCGAAGCCCGACTCGCCCCGGTACGGGTTCGGGAAGACGCTCACCCTGGCGTTGCGGGCTTCCTCGACGTCGGGGCCGGCGATGAAGTAGATGCTGTTCTGCAGGACGCCACCCTCGAGAGAGGGCGGGTCGCCGATCTGGTAGTCGTACGACGTCACCGCGGCATAGCGCTTGAACCCGTCGGGGATGCCAGTGAGCCGCAGCTCGTACCAGAGCGTGTCGCCGCGATCGTCGATGTACGGCTCGTCGAGACGCACGGCGTCGAGGCCACTGTCGAAGCCGACGCCGTCGCGGACGTCGTACTGATGCACGAGCTGAAATGCGGCGGACCGCGGGCTCGTGCTCAGATAGACGCGGTAGCCCTGGAAGTCCAGCAGCTTCGAAGCCGGATCCAGCTCGCTCTCCGGGTGTTCGCTCCAGCGCACGACGACCTCGTGGTGCCGGGGATAGACACGCAGGATGGGCGAGCTGGGTGGTGATGGCAGCGCATAGCGATCGTCGTACGCCTTCTGCGACCAGAAGGCATTCTCATGCAGGTCCGCCAGGTCCGTGCCGGCGATGAACGCGAACACCGCCTGCAGCGTGTCGCCCGGCGCCAGGAGCGAGAAGGGCCCGAGGGAGATGATGGTCACCGGGTTGATCTCGGTGTTGTCCGGGTCGGGGATCTCCTCCGGGAACTCCGCGACACCCGTGCTCATGAACGTGTACAGGGAGTCGTCGTTCCAATTCCCGAGGAACTGACTCGGGCTCCACGACCACGCCGAGAGCGAGATCTGTTTGGTCTGGATCGAATCGGGTCCGCGTCCGAACGGCCCGAAACCGCCCGTGCCGACAAGCTGGATCGCAGACCATTCGGTGGCACCGACATTGCCACCGCGCTTGTTGCGATTCGCGACCATGCGGCGCTCGGAGTCCCACTCCGGCCACTGGAAGTCGAACCAGACTCCACCGGGCGGCCACCTCGAGAAGGAGTTGCGGTTGTTCGTGACGAGCTCGCTATACATGCCGATCCATACGTCCTGCAACGCCACATCGCCGACGTTCACGACATTGAACTCCACCATGATGAAATCGTCGAGCGGGTCGAAGCCCCAGCCGTAGGTCTCCTGGATGACGCGGATTCCCATGGGAGTGTGCTGCTCCTCGCCGCTACCGACCCCTTTCACGACGGGGATGGTGTCGACGTAGACCGTGTGGAAATTCTCGTCGGAGACGGTCCCGGGACGGAAGAACGGGCTCGTGCGCAGGCGCGAGAACTCCTGCGGCGGACCCTCGATCGGCGTGAACTCCGAGTGCTGGAAGATCGCGTCGAGATAGTAGGCGTCGCGGCCACCGCTGCTCACCAGCGTATCGCCCGTCGCGGCGCTGATGGCGCCCACCCAGAGGGCGCCGCGCACCAGGTGATCGATACCCGAGCGCGCCGGCCACTCCATGGACGGCGTCTCGCGCGACAGGAAGCTGGTGCCGAAGGTGCCCGCGTTCGAGAGCACCAGACGCATGTTCCCGATGTCGGTCACCTTGAGCTTCGGGTCGGTGGGGTCGTCTTCCTCGATGGCGCCGAAGCGCCCGCTCTCGAAGACGAGCGCTGGTGGATCGCCAGCGTGGGCCAGAATGACACTCGCGACGAGCCACGCAAGCACGAGGAGCAGCAGAAGACCCGCAAGGCTGCGCCGCCCGGCACCCCGGCGTGCTCGCCCGACGCCGTCCCGATCCCGAATCGTCGTGGCAGACGTTCGCTCACCGCTCATGGCACATCCTCGCTCACGGTGTTGATCTGGTAGACGGTCAGGCTGCCCGTCTCGGGATCGGCCACCCAGACCTGCGTCGTGTTGGCAACAACGGAGCGCGGCTGGCGCGCCGACTCCGGGTCCAGCTCCGTGACGACCTCTTTGATCTCGCCGAGCGAGGTGAGCTGCAGGACGCGGGAGTTGCCGGAGTCTGCGACGTAGAAGCGCCCGGACCGATCGACCCAGACGTCGGCCGGCGTGCGCAGCTGCAGGGGGTCCGCCTCCGTTCCCTGCACCTGGCCGGGACCGGAGAAGGGGACGTCCGCACCGATCACCTGCAGCCAGCTCTTCCCCGAGTCGGCCACCAGAAGCGAGTCGCTGAAGAAGTGCAGGCCGCGCGGCTCGCGGACGAAGTGGTCGCCGTTGCCCTCGGAGGCCAGCACTGCGACGGCCGTGCCGCCCGTTTCGGAGGGCTCGTACTTGGTGATCGTGTTGGCGACGGCATCTGCCACGTACACGAAGCCGCTGTCGAGGTCGGCGCCGATGCCACCGAACTCCTGGAACGCTGGGTCCTGAACGCTCCTTCCCGTCAACTCCGGCGGTGCGACAGCCAAGTCGAACTGCAGGAGGATCTTCTCCGGCTCCAGGAACGCCACCCAGAGCGTGTTGTCCGGCCCCTCGCAGAGCTGTACCGGCTTCGAGAGCTCCTGGCCGTCCACGCGGACAGGCTCCGGAATGCTGCGACCCGCGTTCTCGCGTGCCGCCGCGGTGTTCGAGAAGTAGGCCTTCACGCGCGCGCTGTCCTCGACGACGTAGAGCCCCTGCCCGCGCGTCAGAACCATGTCGCCGAAGGGTGGGACATCTTCCCAACGGTACTGGACGACGTAGGCGATCTCGCCCGTAATCACCGCGGACTCCGGCTCCTCGGGCATCTCGATCCGCAGACTGCAGGCCACGATCGCCAGCGCAACGAGTGAGGCGGTGCACGCGAGTCGTCTCCATTGCCGGCTGCCGTGGCTCAAAACTCCATCTCCAGGCTGAGGCGATCGATGCGGCCGAGCGCGTTGCCGTCCGTGTAGGCGTAGTCGATGCTCAGGCTCCTGCCCCCGAGACGGCCGCGCAGGCCGAAGCCCGCCGAGAACTGCATCTCGTCCGAGCGCGGATTCCAGCCGGTCCGCAGCGCGATGATCTCGTCGATCCACAGCTCGACGCCGCCCTTGAGGAGCTCCTCCGTGTCCGCAGGGTGATCGAACTGCAGGCTCGTGACCATGCGGAAGTGCGGCTGCCGCACCGGCTCCAGCGACGCGCCGAAGGAGAAGATGCTCGCGGGCGAGAAGCTCTGGTAGCGCACTTCGCGCGCGTCGCTTCCGGTTGGCGCGCTCAGGAAGCCGCCGGGGGGCTGGAAGTCGGGTCCCATGTTCGTCCAGGCCATGCTCATGCGGAAGCCCCTGTAGGGCAGCTGGAACATCGTGCCGACGTCGGCGGCCCACGAGCTCAAGACGCTGCCACCCACCTCGGATCCGAGATCCTCGCGCACGTACTTGACGTTGAACCCGAAGCTGAAGCGGTCGGTGAACTGCCTCGCGTAGCCGGCTCCGATCAGGAGGTCCGAGAAGCCGAAGGTTCTGCCGTGCGGCAGCGGCTCTTCCTCCGTCGTGAAGTCGAGCTCGGTCCGCAGCGAAGAGACCATGAAGCCCAGGCCTCCACCCAGAGAGGCCACCGGCAGCGTCAAGAAAACCGATTCGTAGTCGATGTCGGCCGGCCACTCGGTGTGCGAGACGTGCAGGTGGCGCTCCTCGAGCAGCGCCAGACCGGCCGGGTTCCAGTGCAGGGCGGTGGCGTCGTCCGCAACCGGCGTGAACGCCCCCCCCATGGCGACGGCTCGCGCACCGACGCCGATCTTCAGGAAGGTGAGCATCGAGGTGGCGACGCGCTGCTCTCCGAGTTCCTGGGCGGCGAGCGACGTCAGGCACGGCTCGAGCAGCACGCAGCCGAGCAGCGCGAGCGGTGCGATCTTCCGGGTCCCTTTCCAGCAGCCTCGCCGCATCAAAACGACACCTCGAGTCCGAACCGCAGGTTGCGGCCCTCGCCGTAGAAGGCCGGGTTGGAGAGCCGCGTTGCGACGACGGAGCGGTCGACGTCGCTGGTCAGGAACGTGTAGCGCCCGCGGCCGATCTGCGAAGCCTTCCCCGTGTTGGAGTCGACGCGGCGCAGGATGTCGGCGTCGAAGACGTTACGAAGCTCGAGGACGATGGCGAACCGGGTGTCGCCCTGCACTTCCCAGAACTTGTCGAACTTCATGTCCAGCACGCTCTCGAACGGCGCATTCTTGGAGTACTGCTTGCCGGTGCGCTGGCCGCGGATGTCGGTCGGCGTGTAGGGCCTGCCGGAGCGCAGCGAATAGAAGAAGTTCACGCCCCAGCGGTCCGGCAGCTCCCAGCCCCACAGGCGCGGCCGGTCGCCCTTGCGGAACCGCAGATCCAGGCTGCCCTGCAGGCGATGCGGGCGGTTCCAGGGCATGAACTCCTCGTTGAGGTCGGGTTCTGCGTCGCCCGTCTCCAGAGCCTCCGGATCCACCGTCTTGATGTGCCCGTGGCGATCTGGAACTCGTAGCTCAAGTTGGCCGAGACGCGCCGGCCGCCCTGGTGCCGGTAGACCAGCTCGACGCCCCGGGTGCGCGAGAAGTCGCTGTTCACGTACACGAGACGGCGCCGCGTCGCCTCGACCGGGCGCGTGGCGGTGGGATAGTCGTACGTGTCCTTGTTGAAGAGCGTGATGTCGATCGCATCGTGATCGCCGAACTGGTGCTTGATCCCGAACTCGAACTGCACGGAGCGTTCGGGGTCGAGGTTCAGGTTGCCCTCGACGGGGAACGCCTCGCTCGAGCGCGAGCTGATCTTGGCGAAGTAGTAGATGAGACGCGGCCACTGCGTGAAGTGACCGAAGTTGAAGTGCATCGCGTCGCGTTCGGTGATCGGATGGTTGATGGCGAGTCGCGGGCTCCAGAAGATCTTGTAGCGACGCCCGAAGAGCGCGTGGGTGTCGTCGAGATAGTCCTGTGCGAGCGCCTCCTGCTTGGCGACGGCCTCGTCGGCGGCCTCGCCGAGGAAGAGATAGTCGGCTCGCAGGCCGACGTGCCCGACGAAACCCTCGTAGCTGAACGCGTTCTGGGCAAAGAAGGCCCCGTCGTTCGGGTACACGCGGAACAGGTCACGCACGCTGCCGAGTCCCCCCTCACCCTCGCGCGGGTTGCGGATGTCGACCATCTGAATCGTGTGGTAGTTCGACTCGAAACCGCCCTTGAACTCGTGATGCTCCTGCCACCGGCGCGTGTAGCTGGCGTTCAGAGTGTAGCGGTCCGTGAAGAGGTTCTTGTAGCGTGGGTGATCCCCGTTCTCGTCGGTCACGAAGAACTTCTCGCGTCCCGTCGAACGCCACTCGTCGTACTCCTCGCCCTCGACCCACGGTCGCTTCCCCTGCACCGATTGATCCTCGTTGAAGAAGAAGTGCGAAACGGAAACCGAGGAGTAGGAGTTGTCGTTGATCGTCCAGCGCCAGTTGACGATCTGCGAGCTGGTCTCTTCCGTGAAGGTGGGGTACTGGTCCATCTGGTCGCGGAAGCGGTAGTCGTACGGCGTGTCCAACGAGCCCGCTCCGCTGACCTCGTCTCCGAGCCTGAAGCGGAAGAAGCCGTGGTCGATCCCGACGAACTTGGTGATGGTCATGTTGATCTTGTGGCGTGGCGTGGCCCGCCACGTGAGCTTGGTGTACAGGTTGACGCTGTTGTCCTGGCGCGGACGCAGGAAGTCGTCGTAGTCCCAGCTGAGGCCCGCGAAGCTGTGGCGGTACCGCGAACGCAACGTCCGCCGGTGGCCGAGGCCGTTGTTGGAAGCCTTGCGCAGGCTCGGGAGATAGCTGTCCGTCGCCAGCACGTCGATGCCGAACAGGAACGTCATCTTCCCGGGAAGGGGAATGTCCTGCGTCGGCAGCAGCGGCCCCTCGGTCTGGATGAACATGCGCTGCGTGTCGAAGCTTCCGGTCTGGTACTCGACGGACGTGCGCCGTCGTTCACCGCCCTCCTTGAGCTCGACGTTGACGATGCCACTGATCGCCTGGCCGAACTCGGCCTGGTATCCGCCGGTGATCACCTGGAGGTTCTGGATCGCCTTGGCGCTGAAGCTGCCCCCCACCGCGGCTCCGGTGACGACGTTCTTCATGGCGACGCTCTCGATCCGGAACAGGGTCTCGTCGCTGCGCCCGCCGCGGATGTGGAGTTCCTCGTTGTCGCCGGCGACACCGACCTGTCGCCCCACGACGTCGGACAGCGCATCCACGGTGAGCTTGGCGATGTCCCCCGCCGTGCTCTGCCGTACGGTGGAGATTTCCGAGACGTCCACCAGGGGTTGGTCGGCGGTCACGAGAATCGTCTCCGTCGTCCCCACCTCGGACTTCTTGCGCAGGATGAAGTAGGCCTCCGCCGTGCGGTAGGCCTGCACCTCGACGGTGAGCTGCTTCGGCTCGTAACCGATGTAGGAGGCACGCAGCGTGTAGGTTCCGGGCTGCAGGTCGCGGATGACGAACCTGCCGTCCGCCATGGCGTTGGCTCCGAGAGTGGTGTCGACGACGCCGACGCTCGCGAACGGGAGCGGTTTCATCGTGGTGGAGTCGGCAACGGCGCCGATGATGTCCCCCGTCTGCGCATGGACGGAGGCCATCCCGAGCGCCAGGGTGCACGCGAGGCAGGCCATGGCGAGCCGGGACGGAGGGACCAGGATGGATGCGACAGGCTGAGGCAGAGTCACTTCACACCCGCCACAGGGGAGATCGAACGAAACCTCTCGAGTCCGAGAAGTGCCAAGCCCACAACCAGGGGTGAGACTGCAATCACACCGCGACTCTACCTGCAACTCCGGGGAGAGTCAACGGCTGTCCGGCCGTCCGGAAACGGCGCCTCCCGGGCGACCAGAGGCCTCGCTGCCCAAAAGGAGACGCGGGCCGGACGTCCGACCCGCGTGTCCCGAACCGCGCGCGATCCAATCGGAGTCGCTACTCGTCGCGGTAGATCGTCTTGACGTTGCTCCAGGACCCCTCTTCCACGGCGACGGAAATGAGCGTGATGTCGGTGTCGAAGCGTGGCAGGATCTCACCTACCCCTCCGAAGCACTTGGTGGCACCGACGATCTCGACCTCGCCACCGACCATGGCGTCCATGGCCGCGATGTCGATCCCGGTGGTCCCATCCACGAAGGCGGTCACGGGGCCGCTCCCGTCGTCGATCTCGAAGATGCAGTTGAAGCACCCCGCGGCGCTGATCTTGGTGAGCGTCCCCTGGACACTCATGAGATCGCCCAGGAGATCGAGCCCCGCCGCCAAGGTGCCGCTGGCGATGGCGGTCGCGCTCGTGGAGTTGCCGCTGCTCACGATAGCCCAGGAGGCGCCGCTGAGCTGGATCTCGTCACCGAACTGGGCCACCACGCCGCTCACCGAGATCTCGTCACCCACGAAAAGGGAGCCGGGGGCAGCGACGTTGTCGAAGAAGGTCATTCCACCGCTCCCGCCGGGGCACTGGAAGTAGACGGAGCCACTGTTGTAGGTCCCGGCCGCGACGTAGACGATTCCGGAGAGCGTCACGTTGGCCCCAAACAGCGGGGAAGGTGCGCAACCGTTGGAACCCAGGCCGTGGATGTCCTGGCAGGTCTGCGCGCTGGCGAGTGTGGAGAAGCCCAGACATGCCACGGTGGTCACGAGAACGACTGCTAGCTTTTTGAGCATGGCTGTCACGTCCTTAGGAAGTTGAGTGCGTCTGCTGCTGTCGGGCACCGCATGCGGAAAACCGCATCCTGCAGGAGGGCTCGTCCGAGCGAATCACCCCCCGAAGCCGGTTCCGAGGGACTACCGGGAAACGGCGGCCTTCACCTTCGACCGCCCGGTGGCCCGCGACAGGTTTTTCCAGCTTCGTGCATGATGGTATAGCGTCTGGAGGCTGGTATCAAGCTCCGAGCGCACCGCCACGGTGTCGAAAAATGGGCATTTGTTTTCGGAATCATGTCGGAACCGATACGGATCAAGTCCGGAACCCGGCGGGTCTTCCAGCCCGACCGGACTCCTGATCCCCGGTGGCGACCGCGGGCGGGACCCGATCTCGCGGTTCCGAAGCCGGCTAGCGAGGCTAGCGATCGCGGCCGGCCTCGAGGATGAGGTCGAAGTCGCCCTGCAGGACGCGCTCGAGCTTGCCGGTGCGCCAGCCGCGCGCGCCGTCGCGCACCAGCGGCGACGGGAGCTCGCGATACCGCCTGACGATCGCCAGCTTGTCCGCCGCCGGCTGTCGGAGAGCGCGCGCCGCCTGCTCGCGCAAGGACTGCGGACGCGCGGCCGGCTCGTCCGGCTGTGGCACCACACGCACGCGCGCGTTGCAGCGCTTGAAGGACCCTCCCCGCGGCTCGGGCACCTCGTACACGTGCACGCCGTCCTCTGGATGCAGGATCCGGAAGGCGGCGTAACCCGAAACGGCCAGGAGAAGTCGGTAGGGGGTCTTGACACCCGATTCCTCGAGCACCCGCAGCTGCATGCGCCTCTTCGACGCCCAACCGCGGTACATGCGCCCCAGCCTTTCCGCGAACTCGTTGTGCACGGACGAGCTCACCCCACCGCCCGACCCCGCCTCGACGAGAAGGAACGCGTCGCGCGGCTGCCGCTGCACCACGCCCGCGTAGGCGGCGTCCAGAAGGTAGAGCTGATGTGCCAGCCGGCGTACGAGGTCGCGCGGGTAGTGCTCGCGCTTGCCAGAGCCGGAGCCGACCAGGCGCTCGAGCAGGGAGCCGGCGGACAGCACGCCATTCTCGATCCGGTCCATGTACTCCGCCTCACCGAGGATCGCGAAACGTTCGCGCGAGCGCCAGAACTCCGGCGCCGCGGTCATCCCCAGCGCGGCCTGCTTCTTCCGTTGCCAACCCTCCCCCTCGACACATCCATGGATGCGTTCGTAGTGGTGCCGGAGTGCAGCGATCTCGGAGGGCGTGCCGCGCCCGTCCAACGTCATCCCCTCCAGGTGGAGGATCCCCCCGGCTTCCACGTCCTCGGCCGCGGCGACGGCCTCCGCGGGCGCGGGCGCGTCCGGATCCACGAACTCGACGGCCAGCTTCGAACCCTCGGCTCTCACGAACAGGAACTGATCCCCCTCCGGGAACTGGTGGTTGACGATGGTCTCCGCGAGCGGTGAAAGCACGTAGCGCTCGATGGCACGCTTCACGGGCCGCGCGCCCAGGTCGTCCGTGAAGCCCTTGGCCAGCAGGAACTCGATCGCATCGTCCTCCCACTCGATCGCCCAGGTCCTGCTGCGCAGACCGCGCCGCCGCGTGATCTCGTTCAGCTCGTTGTGCAGGATCTCCCGCATGGTTTCCCTGCTCAGGGGGCGGAACACCACGACACGATCGATGCGGTTCAAGAACTCCTTGCGGAACGCCTGCGCGATGGCCCGCTCCACGGGCTCCGGCCTGAACCCCGCGCCTTCTGTCGTGAACCCGAGACTCGTGCCGCTCGGGATCACGCCTCCGAGATTGGAGGTCATGATGATGATGGCGTTCCGGAAATCGGCCGTGTTGCCGCGCCTGTCGGTGAGGCGCCCGGCGTCGAACACCTGCAGGAACACGTCCCAGACGTTCGGATGCGCCTTCTCGAACTCGTCGAGCAGGACCACCATGAAAGGCTCCTTGCGG
>JBHHXQ010000070.1:0-11515 GCA_046757105.1 Candidatus Krumholzibacteriia bacterium | reverse complement strand
CACCGCCGGCGGGTCGTTCGTCGGCTGCGGTTGGGGATCGGACTGCGGATCCGACTGCGGATCGGCCGGTGGGTCCGTGGCCGCATCGCCCGTGGCGCTGCGCACGTCGATGTAGCAGAGCTTCGTCTTCTTCGAGCTGCTCTCGACCCCACCGATGCGCACCGTCAGCCGTCCGTCCGTGACGGCGGCGAGATGATCGCGGATCTCGTGGAAGCCGCTCGACGTCGAGACGTCGTCGACGACCCGGAGCCCCTCGATGTCGACCCGGTGCACTCCGTTCCACTTGGGATCACCCACCACCAGGTTCACCCTGTAGCTGCCGTTGGGCACTTCGAGCTCCCAGAGGGCCGAGTCGGGGCTTCTCACCTCGACGTAGGTGTCCCGCCGCGCATCCGCATCGGCGCCGCGTCGGTTCGTCGGAACGGTTCGATCCCAGCCGTGACCCGCGCTGGGGTTGAAGAAGGTCCCGTGGTCCGGCAGGTATCCGGCCGGCGGGTCCGAATCGTCGGGTTGGAAGTTGACCCTGACGAGGAAGTCCGCCGCAGGCCCGTTCTGTTCGGGCACGATCGAGAAGGGTGCCGTGCTCAGGTCGGACGGCATGCCCTGCGTGGCTTCCGAGATGCGCAGCCGGCAGTCCCGGGAGGTCGGGCCGGTGACCGTCCAGGGCTCGGTGCCGTCGTTGTCGGTCGAACCCAGGAGCGTCTCCCAGGGGCCGTCGGGCCCGGATCGCGACAGCTCCACCTTGACCGACGCCACGCCGGCGCTGCTCGACCAGCGGATGTCGGTCCCGCGGCCGATCTCGAGGACTTCGCCTCCATCCGGCGACCGCAGATCGAGGGCTTCCGGAACCGCAGCGTCGCTCTTCAGCAGCGTCATCTGATCCGCGGTCCGCCCCGACGTGTCGATGGCCTCCAGGGTGAGGAGGTTCTCGTCGATCCGGACGCGCACGAAATGCTCCATCGCCAGGGCGCGCGCGGTGTGCGCGCAGTTTCCCACCACGCCGCGCTCCCCTCCACCGCCGCCGCTGACGACGTAGATGGTCCCGGAGGGGTTGACGTAGTCGGGATCCATCCAGGCATCCGCCGCGCTGTCGTTCCGCATCGGATAGGTGCGCTCGAAGTGATGATCGTGGCCGTAGAGCACGAGGTCGACCTGGTGCGCATCGAAGATGGGCCCGAGGGTCGCGATCTTGCCGCCACTCGAACCGTGCTGGACGCCGCACGAATAGACGGGGTGGTGGAAGAAGACCACCTTCCAGGGGCTGGTGCTGTTCCCCAGATCCGCCTCGAGCCAGTCCAGCACCCGATTCGTCAGCGACGCGTTCGTGTTGAGAACGGTGAAGTGGACGTCTCCGTAGTCGAACGAGTAGAAGAGCTCGGACCCGTCGACGGAGTTCGTCGGCAGGTACCAGAAATCCTCGAACGCTTGCACGTCGCCGTCGTGGTTGCCGAGCGCCGCCCAGACGGGCGTCGAGCGCAGCAACGGCGCATACGGCCGGAAGTAACGCTCGTCGTATAGTTGGCGCTCGCCGTTCGGGTAGACGATGTCGCCGACGTGGATGGCAAAATCGGGCCTCTGCGCGTTCAGGACCCCGGTGACCGCCAATTGTCCTTCGTCGCCCTGTCCCGAATCTCCCCAGACCAGGAACTCCACGGGTTTCCCCGATCCGCCCTCGGGAGCGGTGCGGACGAAGTACTCCTTGCCTGCGGCAGCCGCCGCGCCATCCAGAAGAATCCGGTAGTAGTAGCGGGTGCCGGGCACCAGGTCCGTGAGCGTCACGGCGTGCAGCGTCTCGGGTGGCAGAACGATCCGGTTGCCGTAATCGAGAGTCGTGCCGTACTCGAGCTCGACGTTCGTCGCCGGTTCGTTCTTCCACACGACGACTGCAGAAGACGTGCTGACGGATTGCAGATAGGGCCCGCGCGTGATCGTTGTCGCGTGGGCGGAAGGCTGGCCACCGAGCAGCCAAAGGGCGATGACGAGTACGATCCACTGCAGCAGACGCATGGTGTTGTCTCTTGGGTTCTTTGTTTGAACGGATCAAGACAAGGGCTCGCGTGGGGCGGTCCCGAACCCGTGAACTCCGATTTAGCTGGGGCTCGGTGATTCTAGCAGCTCGTATCGCGAAGAGCAAACGTGCCGGCTCGAAGATTCGCGACCGGGTCGCTGGGGAAATCCACCCAGAACGCACCGGCCGTGCTCGTGGGACGGCATCGCTCGGTCCTGTTCTGCGCACGGTCTGTCGTGTTCCGCGCCAGAACATGCCCCTGCCGGTTTGGGACATCGGAGCGATATGCTAGACTGTGCATATTCCCCGATGGACCCCGACATTCTTCTTCGTGCCGATCGTCGAGAAGGAGACGGTGAAGTCCATCGCGTGGCACCAGCTGCGACGGGTTGGTTCGATCCTCCTCGCAGCAGCGAACACGAGCCCGCAGCACATCCGGGAGGACGCCGTGCAGGTCCTGAGTCGTTCGTGGCCTGATGGTGGTTTGGACAATTCTTCCGCTTTCGCACAACAGCGGCGCCGCGGTATTCCTGCGCCCGACTGCAGCGCGGAGGAGGACGACCCAGGCGCCGCGCCGGCAGGTGGACGGTGCCCCCCCGCGACCCCGGCCGTGAAGTCCGTCCTCGAGGCTGCGGCCGATCCGGGAGATGTGGGATTCGCGCAATCCGCTGGCGTTCGGGGAGTTGGTGCGGCGATTCCGAAGCTGGCACGCGCGTGTCGGAGCATTCACGCCGGTGGAGGCGTTAAGGTATCGAGACCGTACTTCCCGGGGTCCGCGTGGCGATCGGCCTGCCGGCGCGTGGGCCGCATCGAGCCCCCGCGGTGCATCCCGGGTCGCGAGCCGCTGACGCGGTGCATCTGTCCGGGCTCGAGCCCGGCGCCGAAGCGCTCCGCAGACGGCGACATGGAGGTTCTGGATTGAAGAGACAGTTGCATCCGGTCGAGCCGGTTCCGAGCGGGCGCCAGGGCCGAGACCCACGGTTGCTCACGAGCGACGCTGCGGCGAGCCGGTCCCGGCCTGCCACCGACCGCCAGCGCAGCTGGCTGCGACCCGCTCCCTGGAATCTGCCGTTTCGCGCCACCGCCGTGCACCTGGGCGAGAACCGCGTGGATGTGGTCAGCGGAGATTCATGCCGCGGCTCGTTCGTCGCTTCACGTTGGCTCTCGGTGCCGCTCTCCGAGGCGGCGCTTCCCGGCCGCCGGTTCGCTTCCCGGCTGCGCGGCCATGGCATCCGCACGGACCGCCTGTGCGTCCTGGTCCCGCGGACGATTGCATCCATTCGATACTTCCATCTGCCGTCCGCGGACCCCGACGAGCTTCAGGGGATGGTTTTCCATCAGCTCTCGCTGGCGCTCCCGGTCGACGTCTCGGACGTGTGCTGGATGGGCGAGTGCGTGGATCGAGCCGCGGACGGATCGAGCATCGTCATGACGCACGTGGTTCGTCGCGACCGGCTCGATGCACACCTGCGGCGATTCCACGCTCTCGGCCTCGATGTCGAGATGGCGGTACCGGAAGGCCACGTGCTGGCCAGGCTCTGCGCCCGCAGCTGCGGCCCGGCGCGGCTGCCGGGAGATGTCGCGACCGCAGGGCGACCGCCCGATTCCGGCGCGCCCGAGCCGCCCATCGAGCGCAGCGCCTTGTTCCTGCTGGAAGGTCGTTTCCACCTCGTCGTCGCACGCGGTGACGTCCTGGTCTTCCACCACTCCTTCGGTGCGCCGATCCCCGAGGCTCGGAGTCTGACGTCGCGCGGCGTCAACGAGCTGCTGCTCGCGGCCACGGCGGAGATCCACACGGCACGCTCCGAATTCGCCGGCTCTCTGGGACGCCAGCTGCCCGAGCCTCTGCTCCTGTTCCCGGAGACCTGGGCGGACCCGCAGCCGGTGCAGGCGCGCGAGCTCTTCGCCTCACGTCTCGCCGATCGGTTCGCGATGCAGGTCCGCTGCGGCCCGCAGCACGGGCGCGCCTCCGGCGACGCGCCGGCGGCCGCGGCGGGCTCACGGCGGGACGCGGCGGGGTGCTTCGCGCTGGCGCTGGCGGCGGCCGGCTGCACGGCCACCTCGTCGCTCGTGCCCGCGGCGGACGCGCATCGACGTGCCGGCCGCGAAAAGGCGCGGACACTCGTGCAGACGGGTCTCCTGCTCCTGTCGCTTCTGGCCGCGGGCGCTCTGTTCGTCCTCGGCGACCTGGCTCGAGAGCACCGGAAGCTCGAGGGCCTGCGCCAGAAGCTCGCGGCGACCCGCCAGACCGGAGAAGAGCTCGCTGCGATGCAGCGTGAGCTGACCCGGCTCGCCCGGCGCCAGGCGAGCGCGGCGGCGCCGTTGCGGGCTCTCGCCAGCGTGCAGGCGAACGCGCCGCGGGCGCTGAAGCTGGAACAGCTGGGCTACACGAAGGGACGCGGTGCCACCATGCTCGGTCGCGCACCGGATGTCGCCAGCGTGATGGACTTCTCGGAGAGCCTCTCTTCGGACCCGCTGTGGGCGGAGGTCAAGGTGCTGGGCATCCATCGCGCCGGCACCTCGGAGAACGCTGCGTTTCGATTCGAGATCGAGGCGAGTCTGCGCGTGGAGCCCCACGCCGGCAGTCCGCCGCCGGTGCGCTAGGGGAGGCATCGATGCCGGCGACGACGAAAGGGATCGGGTTGCGACTTCGAATGCACCGGATGTCGCCGAGAGAGAGGTCTCTGGCGGCGTTGTTCGCCGTCCTGCTTCTCATCCTGGGCGCCGGTGCGCTGGTGCGTCGGCTCTATCTGCCGCACCGGGATGCCCTGACGGCCGAGATTCGACGCCACGAGCGAATGGTGGCGCGTAACCACCAGCTCGAGCAGCAAGCCGAGAGCATCCGGCGGCAGTACGAGGCTGTGCAGGGGGCCCTCGCGTCCAGGCTGCAGCCGGCCGGTGACGGCTCGAATGTCTTGAGGGCGCTCGAGCGCATCGCCCAGGGCCGGGTCCAGCTGCTCTCCGTCGATCCCCAGTTCGGTCGCGAACGTCGGGGCCGCGCCAGGATTCCGGTGACGATCCAGCTGCAGGGAGGACTCGGCCCGCTCGGGGTCTTCCTGCTGGCCGTGGCCCAGGAGCTCGGCGGCGAGATCGCGTCGTTGACGCTCTCCGCGAGCGGCAGGCCAGGAGGCGACGTTCGATGCGAGACGACGTGTGTGTTCTCGCTCGTCGACGACAGAGCGGACGGCATGTAGTGCGGCGCCGGCGCGGCGCCTGCCGGCGTCGCTCGCGGGTGTTGCGCCCCGCACGTCGGATCGCCGGGACGTTCGACGGCGGCGTGGCGCGAGCCCGGGCCGGAGGGTGATCATGGATCGCGAGCAGGGCGTGCGGCGACTGGATCCGGGGCTCGGGAAGCGCTGGCGCAGGACGTTCACGCAGTGGAGCGACCTGCTGCTCGGGCGTGTGGCTGGCGCCTGGTGGGCGCGGCTGCGGGCGCTCAACGTGCTGCTGGCCGGGCTCAGCGCCGGGCTGCTGTGCGGCTGGGCGACGTGGTTCGCGCGTCCGCTGTCGGTCCGGCCTGCGACGATCCACGAGCTCGGGGGTGCACACGGGTTCGAACCCGGCGTGCAGCCGCCGGCGCTGCAGGCGTCGAGCGTCGCGGTGCTCCAGGGGAGCCGGCTCTTCGACGTCCCGGCGCTGGCGGGGTCGCGAGCGGCCCCGGGCCGCAACGTGACGCTCTCGGAGCTCTGCAGGAACCTCGTCCTGCAGGGGGTTCTGGGAGGCGACGAGCCGCGAGCGATCATCGTGAATCAGCAGACGCAGCAAAGCCACAACGTGGGGGTGGGTCAGTTCATCGGCGAGATCGAGATCCGCGCGATCGACGCCAGAAGTGTGACCCTGGGATGGAAGAACGAGACCATCGAGTTGTTTCTCTAGCGTACGCCGAATGCAGGAGTTGTCGAACATGAGATGCGAGTTCGCACCAGCGTGGGGCCGGGATGGAGCCGGACGGCCGGGATCCGTGCAGTCAGCCTGGGGCCGTGCGCGCCCGCCTCTGAGTTCTCGCGGCCGCCGCCGGCGCGCGGCGGCGCTCCTGCTTGTTGTCGCGACGGCCCCGGCGCTGCTCGTATGCGGCGCCGACGTGTGCCGGGCGCAGGTGCCCGCTGCGGCCGCAGCTCGCATGACGCTGAACGTCAAGAACATGCAGATCCAGGACGTTCTGAAGCTGGTCGTCGAGAAAGGGGACCTGAACCTGGCGATCGGCACCGGCGTCACCGGCGCCTTGACGCTCTTCGTGGTGGACCTGCCCGTGGAGGAGGTCGTCGAGCTCGTCGTGGACCTGGCGGGCGTCGCCTACGCGGTGGAGAACGGCGTCCACCGGGTGATGACCCCGGCGGATTTCGAAGCTCGGTATGGGCGCCCGTATCGCGACATCAACCGCAGGCAGTTCATCGAGCTCGAGCATGCTCCCGTTCAGGACGTGCTGGCGAGCCTGGCTCCGTTTCGCAGCGGCCAGGGACAGCTGTTTCCGGATGCACGCACCAACGGCCTGGTGGTGTTCGAGACTCCGTTCCGCCTCGGACAGATCCAATCCGTCGTCGAGGCGTTGGATCGACCGCTGCCGACGCGGGCATTCCAGGTGACGGGCGTCTCGCCCCAGGAGATGGCCGGCCGGCTCAAGAGCTACCTGCCCCCGACCGCCCAGATCGAGCCCGACGCGATCGGCCAGCGCATCCTGGTCACCGGGTCCGAGTCGACGATGCAGAGCGCCGCGCGGCTGATCTCTCTCCTGGATCGGGCCGAACGACTGCAGACGCGCGTCTTTGCCCTCACCTATGTGTCGCCGGACACGGTGGTTGCGGCCGTCGCGGGCCTGCTCACGCAGGAGGTCGGCGCGCTCTTCGTCGACGGCCGGGCGCGACAGCTCCTGGTCACCGACTTCCCGGGGCCGCTCGACGAGATCGGCGACCGCATCGCCTTGCTGGACGTTGCGGTCCGGCAGGTGCTGATCGAGGCCCGGATCATCCAGGTGAATCTCACCGACGAGACCAAGACCGGGATCGACTGGCAGGTCCTCGAGGAGCGGCTGAACAGCCTGGACGTGCGGGCCGTGTTCCCCGTCCTGAGCGACACGGATGACGGGCTGCGGATCCAAACCGGCGATCTCGAGGCCGACGATTACAAGGTCGTCGTCCAGGCGCTCGAGACCTTCGGGAAGACCGACCTGCTCTCGAGCCCGCGGATCATGGTCGCGGATGGCGCGAAGGCGAGGATCCATGTGGGCAGCCAGGTGCCCTACAAGACCATCGACACCCGCGAAGGCCCGAACGGCGTGATCGACCGCTTCGAGAAGGTGACGATCATCGACGTCGGCGTGGAAATGGAGGTGATCGTCCAGATCCACAACGATGGGATGGTCACCATGCAGGTGACTCCCCAGGTGAGCTCCGTCACCGGTTTCTCGGAGAACATTCCCGTCGTGGAAACGTCGGAGACCTCCTCCATCGTTTCCGTGCAGGACGGGCACACGGTGATTCTCGGCGGCTTGAACAAGGACGAGATCCGGGAAACCCGCAACGGCATTCCGATTCTGGGAAGGATCCCGATCCTCAAGTACCTGTTCTCGAGCGCCACCCGCACCAAGACGCGGACAGAGCTGGCGATCCTGTTGACGCCGCGGATCCTGACCGGACGTGAGAACATCGAAGACCTGGACGAGTGGCGGGCGCGAGGTTCCAGGGGCGACGATCAGTGATCGCGGGCGTCGTGGAGCGTTTGCAGCATGGCTGAGCTGATTCCGAGAGAAGTGTTGGATCTCATCCCGGCACGTGTCGCGGAGCGTCACAGCATCGTCCCCCTGGGCCTGACCGATGGGGTCCTGCGTGTCGCGCACCCCTCGGGGCTCGACGCGGGTGTGCTTCGCGAGCTGGCGCTGCTGCTGGATGTGGAGATCCATGGCGAGGAGCGCGCCCCCGACGTTCTGGCTGCGATGATCCGCGCACACTACGGCCTCGGGGCGCAGACGATCGAGAGCCTCGTCCGGGCCGCGGGAAGTCCCGCCGTCGAACGTCGCCCGGGTGAGCTGACCCAGGATCTTCACGGCCTCTCCGACGACGCCACGATCGTCGCGTTCGTGAACCGCTTGATCCAGCAATCCTGCGAGGATGGCGCCACGGACATCCACATCGAGCCGTACGAGAACAGGCTGCGCGTGCGCTGTCGGATCGACGGGCTTCTGCACGACGTTCCGGTGCCTCCCGGGGTGCACCGCTTTCATTCCACGATCATCTCGCGGCTCAAGGTGATGGCGCATCTCGACATTGCCGAACGCAGATTGCCTCAGGACGGCCGATTCCGCGCCCGGATCCACGGCGCCGAGCTGGACTTCAGGGTCTCCATCGTTCCCACGCCGTACGGTGAGGCCGTCGACATCCGGGTGCTGGCGAACGCCTCCATCCTGCGTGGTCTCGAGTCTCTCGGCATGCAGGCTGCGGATCTGCAGATCGTCCGCGACGTCCTGGCGAAGCCGCACGGCGTGGTCCTGGTGACCGGTCCGACCGGTTCGGGAAAGACGACCACGCTCTACTCGTTCTTGAACAGGCTCAACGAAACGCACCGCAAGATCATCACCATCGAGGATCCCATCGAATACAATCTCGAGGGGGTCACGCAGATCCAGGTGCGCCCGAAGATCGGCCTTACCTTCGCGAGCGGATTGCGTTCCATGCTCCGACACGACCCCGATGTCATGATGGTCGGGGAGATCCGCGACCGTGAGACTGCGGAGACGGTGATCCGCGTGGCATTGACCGGCCACCTGGTCTTCAGCACCGTGCACACGAACGATGCTCCGAGCACGCCGGCGCGGCTCATGGACATGGGCATGGAGCCGTATCTCGCGGCTTCGTCCATCGAGTGCGTCATCGCCCAGAGGTTGATCCGGCTGGTGTGCAGCAATTGCGCCGCTGCCAGTCCCGACACCCACGATGCGGCGTCCCTGGGAATCTCGGTCGGAGGTTACGAGCAGGTCTTCGGATCCCACCCGGGAGAGCTTCGCACCGCCAGGGGCTGCGACCGCTGCCATTTCACCGGCTACCGGGGGCGAACCGGGATCTTCGAGATCTTGCCGGTCACGCCGGTCATCCGCGACCTGGTCATGCAGCGTCAATCGGCCGACCGGCTCGGCCGTGGGGCGCGCGCCGCGGGCGGCTGGCCGCGGCGCTGGAAAGGCCTGCAGGTGGCCGTGGAAGGCAGGACGTCCATCGAAGAGGTGCTGCGGGTGACCGCGGCGCAGGAAGGCGCTTGAGGATCAAACCGCTTCCGAGGTGATCGTGCAGCAGTACCGCTACAGAGCCCGCAGGAGCGTCGAGCGCCTGGAGGAAGGTGTTCTCGAAGCCGAGTCTGCGGAGGCTGCGGTTCGTGCGCTCACGAACCGCGGGATGTTCCCGATGAGCGTGCAGGAGGTGTCGGCGGCAGCCGGCGGCGCCGGGTCGGGGGACGGGCGGTGGTGGGCAGCCGTCCGGTGGGCGCCGCGCCGCAACCTGCGCCTCGGCGAGCAGGCGCTGGTGTCCCGTCAGCTCGCGGACCTGCTCGAGGGTGGTCTGACCGTCCACTCGGCCCTGGGAGCCCTGGCAGAGCAGGCGGAGAAGCCACGCGTCCGCGCGGCGCTCGCGGATCTGCAGCGCGCCGTTCGAGACGGACAATCGCTGTCGGATGCGCTCGACCAGCAGCGCGGCAGGATCTTTCCACCCATGCTGGTGGGGACCGTGCGCGGGGGCGAGGCGAGCGGCAGTCTCGAGGGCGTTCTCCGCAGCGTCGCCGATCTCCTCGATCAGGACGATGCGCTCCTGCGCCGGGTGCGCGAGGTCTTCACGTATCCGGCGTTCGTCGCCGGGGTCGGGGCGCTGACGCTCGGGCTGTTGTTCGGCTTCGTCATTCCGCGCATGACGGTCCTCTACGAGGACCTCGATCAGGCTCTGCCGCTGCCGACGCGAGTCCTCCTGCTCTGCGGTCGAGTGTTCAGCTTGTACGGGATTCCGGTGCTGCTGGCTCTCCTGCTGACCGCTGCGGTCACCTCACGCCGAGCGCTGCGGTCCCGGGCGCTGCGCATCCGCCTGGGCGGCTTCCTGCTGCGGCTGCCGGTCGTCGGCAAGATCCTGCGCTACCGCGAGATCGTCCGGTTCGCACGCGCCCTGTCGACGCTGGTCCGCGGCGGGGTTCCGGTCGTCGAAGCGCTCGAGTTGACGGCCAGGGCGACCGGCAACGCGCACTTCGCCCAGGAGATCCTCGGGGTTCGCACGAAGGTGCGGGAAGGATCACCGCTCGCTGTGGCGTTTCGCGGCAGTGCGGCGCTCTCGGGTCCTCTCGTGGCGATGGTGGATGTCGGCGAAGAAGGCGGACGGCTGCCGGACTCTCTCGACAAGAGCGCGCGGCTCTACGAGAGGGATCTGGACAGCAGCTTGAAGCGACTCCTGGCGCTTCTCGAGCCTCTTCTCATTGTGGGCCTGGCCGTGATGGTCGCGTTCATCGTGTTCTCGATGATGCTGCCGATCCTGCAGGTCGATCTCGGTGTGGGGTAGAGGGCTCGATCCTCACCGCCGCAGCCGCCCAAGCGAGGTCTTCACGCATGATCCCCGGCGTGCGAGGCTACTGCGGTTTGCACAGCTGCTGCATCCTCGCAAGATCGCTCCCGAGGTCGAAGGACGGATCGTTGGCCTGATCGTGACAGGACGTGCACACCTGCCGGATCACGCACTGCGCGCACTTCGCACCCAATCCGATGATCGTCGCCCTGAACTCCTCGGGTGACTTCGCCTCCAGATGGGATTCACCGGGGCCATGGCATGCTTCGCACTGCACGCCCGCCGTCCTGAGGTCGGGCGTCGGGTCGTGCTCGCGGGCGCCCTTCCACGGCCTGCCGCGACCGGTCGTATGGCAGCCCAGGCAGAGCGGATCGAGGCGGTTCGGGCCGGAAACCGAGTCGCGGGCACGGCGATGGCGGCTGCCGAGCCAGCTGGCGTACTGCGGCTCGTGGCAGGCCCGGCAGCTGCCGGCGCCGACAAAGGCCCCCGGCGGCCGCAGGAGCCTCTTCTTCGCCGCCTCGCGCGCCGCCGCCGCGCGCTCGAGGGCGCCGGGGTCGCGGCCGAAGCCGGCAAGATCGTGGGTCACGAGCGCGCGTGACGTGCCGAAGTCGAAGCGCAGCGAGTGCTTCTCGTCGTGGCACCCGGAGCAGGTGCTCGCTTCGATCCGTGTTGGGGAGCCAAGGTGGGGGCCGCCATTGCCGTGACACGACTCGCACTGGACGTCCTTGAGCAGCAGGGCCCGCGCCCCGCCACGAGCGTCGTAGCCGCCCGGCTCGTCCCAGCCGACGACGTGGCAGCCGACGCAATCCGGGTTGGTGTCGTCGCCGCTCGCCTGCAGCGTGCGCATGGCCTTCGCGTGGCCGGTGAGGGACCACTGGAAGTACTGCCGCTCGTGGCAGATCAGGCACCTGCGCACGCCGCTGGGACCGTCCTCGACGAGAAGCGGCGCGCCGCGCAGCCCGATTAGCTGGCGGAACTCCATCCG
>JBHHXQ010000069.1:0-11543 GCA_046757105.1 Candidatus Krumholzibacteriia bacterium | reverse complement strand
CCCCAGGCATCGAACCGACGCAGGAGTCGTGTGACCAGCACGCGCCCCAGGGTCGCACCCGCTGCCGCGAAGAGCACAGCTGCAAGGAACACGCCGCCGATCCGCCCGATGTCGATCCCCGCGCCCGGTGAAGCGACGAGGGCCATCGCCACTGCCAGCACCAGCCAGCCCAGCAGGTCGTTGATTGCCATCGCCGAGAGCAGGAGCAGCCCCAGATCCGACTTCACGATCCGCAGATCGAAGAGAAGGCGCGCGACAACACTGATCGCCGTGATGGAGACGGCTGCCCCCACGAAGAGCGCGAAGCCGGGGCGCGAGACGGTCGCTTCTGCCCAGGGGGCGTGGAAGACCCACGCCGCTCCGAAGCCAAAGAGCAGGGGGACAACCACCCCGGTCATCGCCACGCCCATCGATTGCCGGCGCAGCTTCCAGGCCGAGACCACGTCCACTTCGAGTCCGATGCCGAGGAGCAGGAAGAGGATGCCGATCTGGGCGACCACGTCGAAGAGCGCGAGCTGGAGCGGGTCGGCCGGGAAGAGCTCCGCGAAGAGTCGAGGCGCCACGCGCCCGAGCACCGTCTTCCCGAGCAGGAGACCGGCGAGGATCTCCCCAACCAGCGCCGGGTGGCCGAAGCGCCGAAAGACCTCCCCCAGGAGCCGGGCAAGGCCCAGCACCACGAGCATCTGAACGAGAAACAGCAGCAGGTGCTCTTGGTCCATCGGGTCTTCGTTGAGCGGGTAGGACCGTCCCGAGGGTCACGCCGGCGCAGCCCTTCAACACGACTGACACCCCCGGGACCCTTCGATACAGCTGATGATGCAGCGCGGACGATCCAGGTCGACCACGACTAGATCAAGAGAGACCAGAGCAGGTCAAGGACTCGGTTTCTTCCTGGAAACTCGGCCGGCCTCTGCGACCGGCCAACCGGCATCGAATCCGAGGTCCTCCAGCTCGACCGCCAAGACGGCGCAAGTCACCTCACGCAGAGCGCGTTCCGCAGTCGTGCTCATCGGAATGACGTTTGTTACTTCTCGTACAGGAGCTTGATCCTCGACCAGGTGCTTCCCTCTACTGCAACAGTGCACTCCGTCTCCGAATTGATCAAGAGCCCTCCGCCGCCAACGCATATGAGCGGGAAACACGGCCCGCACTCGACGGTGGCCCTTGGGCATGGGAAATCCGGGTTGGTAGGCGGCGTTCGCTTCGTCACGCGCAGAACGATATCGGCGGCGGCGCTCGTCGATGTCAAGGTCACGGTGTAGAGGTTGATGCAGTCGCCGGTTTGTGGCGTCGGGAAACCCAAACTTGCCCCAGTAGGACCAAACGGATCTCCGAAGGCAGTGTACGATGCTGCGCTTCGTGTGGAAACCGCGATCCATCCGTCCGGCAACCCCGTGACCTTGAACTCGGCGCCGAGAAGACCATTGACCCACGGGAGACCACTCAGACCCGTGAAGCGAATGTAGAGCGTGCTCGACCCACCCTCGGGAACCGTGAGATTGCATGAGGTACAGTCGGCGGTGGAGAACAAACCAATCGAAGCCGCCAGCACCGTCCGCGCTGAAAGACTCCAGATCATGGCGACCCCAACCATCATCCAGGATCTCATCGGTCACCCTCCTGCTTCTCGCGGGCCGCGGCGCGCAACAACCATGCACCACCCATGCGCACGGCGCGCAACCACTTGTGGATCGTCCCGCGGCAGAAGCCGTAGCCCCAGCGACGTCGACGTCCGGCACGTTGCCGAGGCGTCGCAGTACCGGCGGGCGAGCACACTCATCGAGAGGGCCGTAATCTAGAGTCTACGACACTCAGGCTCCACCGAGACAACGCGTGGTTCGAGAGCGCGCGTGCCTCCGGGCGCCGGCGGATCAAGCTCCGGCGTGCCTCGGGACCGGCCTGCGCGTTGCAGTGCGCGTCCCGGCTCGGATGACCCCTGGCCACACGGCCAGGATTGTATGGTTCGTCACGGCCGCGCCGACCCTGGAGTCCCCCTGGGAGCCGGAGGAGAACGCATGCCCGTCGGGAGAGCGGTGGCGCTTGGAATGGGGTTGCGCGCTCGAGGAACCTGGTGACGCGGGGGCACCCTGGCCTCGGGGACGCCAGGGGCGTCCCTGAAAGCCCCCGGGCGCCGGCTGCCCGGCACCCCGGCCGCGCAGCGCAGCGGCTCGCCGGCGCCGCCGGCCAGCGGTCCGACCGCCGGTTCCTGCCGCTCGAGCGCCCATCTCACGCCGCCGGGAAGAATCTCGTCTCCAATTGCGTTCTGATGTGATGCCTCCGGCAGCGGCACGGAGGGATCCATAGAGCGTCCCCCCATCGCGCGCACCTGGATCCGGGGGCTGGAAGCGCGGAGGTTTCGATGATCGAGACGCGAACGAGGCGACACCCTGTGGGCCAGGAGAACGGGCGTGCTGAGCTACGAGCCATGCTCCGGAAGTACTACGGCCGGCAGATCCAGAAGACCGCGGACCTGCAGACGAAGGCCTGCTGCACGGACGAGACACAGCGCCGCTACGCGGGGATCCTGCAGCTGCTGCCGGAGGAGGTCCGCGAACGACACTACGGCTGTGACTGTCCGCTGCCCGAGGACGACCTCGGCGGCCTCACCGTGCTCGATCTAGGATCGGGTGCCGGCGTGGACGCTTTCATCGCCTTGAAGCGCGTCGGGCCTGGCGGCTTCGTGCACGGAGTCGACATGACGCACGAGCAGCTCGACGTCGCGCGACGCAACGCTCCCACGGTGCTCGAACGCTTCGGGCACAAGCGGCCCAACATCGCCTTCCACGAGGGCTTCATCGAAACGGCGGATGCCATCCCGGACGCGAGCGTCGACCTGGTCATCTCGGACTGCGTGATCAATCTCTCCCCGGCCAAGGACGAGGTCTTCCGGACCATCCGGCGCGTGCTGCGGCCGGGCGGCGAGATGTACATCTCCGACATCGCGGCAGATCGGCGCGTCCCGGAGGGCATCCGGACGGATCCGGTTCTGGTGGCCGAGTGCCTGGGGGGCGCCGAGTACGAGCACGACTGGTTCGATCAGATGCGGGACGCTGGCTTTCTCGATCCACGCGTGGTGTCGCGACGCGTCGTGCAGACGGAGGCGCGCGGGGAGCCGATCGTGTTCGCGTCGCTCACCGTGCGCAGCTTCAAGATCAGCGACCTGGGTCGGCGCTGCGAGGACTACGGCCAGGTGGCCGTCTATCGCGGCACGGTCGAGGAGTCGCCGGCGCGCTACACGCTCGACGACCATCACGTCTTCGAGGCGCACCGCCCCGCGCCGGTCTGCCGCAACACCGCCAGGATGCTGTCCGAGACCCGCCTGGCTCACCACTTCCAGGTTTCCGCACCCACGCGCCACCTCGGTCTCTTCGCCTGCGCCCCACCCCTGGCCGGCGCCTCCGGGACCACCTCCGGCGGCTCGTGCTGTTAGGGCAAAGCGCGGAACGCATTGAAACGACACCTCTTCGCATGCCTCAGGTTGGCCCGTCCCGGTGCGTCGGGTGCCGTGTGCGGCCCCGGGAGCTGGCGGGGCGGCCGCGCCCCGGGGAGACAAGGGTCCGAAATGAGACTCCCGGAGAGTGTCCAGATTTGATACACTCCATACGCTCTCTGGAATGACCGGCCCCTGCACTCTGCCTGGTGTGTTGCCGAGCGTCTCACTTGTTCGAGAGATTGCGCCCCGTATCACACCTCAAGGAGACCCGCCATGAAACCGTTGCACAGGGGTCTTCCCGCGGTCTGCGCTGCGCTGTACCTGGTGCTCGCCGCTCCGGCGATGGCCCAGGTCAGCGTCGTCTTCGGAACGACCTGGGACAATCCCCCCATCACGCTGCAGGACATCCTCGACGCCGAGTACGGCGTCGGGACGATCAACATTGCCAACGACTACATCGGCAAGAGCGCCGGCAACCCGGACCCGTTCATCTTCTCGGGCACCGGCCTGTCGGGGGTGATCATCCGTGAGGTCGCGGGGTTCGCCAACAACAACATCCTCGGATGGTACGAGGACACCGGTGTGATGCCGGTCATCGACGGGATCGACGACGGTGTCGTCTTCGATGGCCCCACCGGCCAGGGCGAGCTCAAGATGATCGACTTCGGCGGCGGCGTGCTCTCGTTCGGCTTCTACATGAACCCGAACGGGACGGGCGACGCGCGGAACGCGCCAGAGCCCGAGCTGTTCTTTTCGAACCGCTTCTACAACGATCTGGGTCCGGACGGCAGCGGCACCATCCACGAGCCGTTCGACGCCGACGTCCAGGCGCTCGTCTTCGACGTATCGTCGATCGTCGGGCAGCCGAACACCTGGGTCGTGGCCTTCGAGGATCTGGACAGCGGCGCCGACCCCGGACCCTGCTGCGCAACCACGGACAGCGACTTCAACGATCTCGTCTTCGAGGTCACCGTGGCGCAGACCGTGGCGGTCGAAGAGGTCGCGATGTCGGTCGTCAAGCGGCTCTACCGCTGATCGGGGTGTTCCGGGGGGACACCCGCACCCTCACGACGCCAACCCCGTCCGAGTGACCGCGATGACCCGAACGGATCTCGGGATGTAGCATTCTCGAGCGCGACACCATGGAGGGGAACTCGAGGAGCCGGGCACGCGGAGTGTGCCCGGCTCTTGCTTCACGGATACGCGCCCCGCCGGGAACACGCGGTCCCGGGGCGGGGTTATTGACAGTGCCACCGGCACCGGCCCAACGTCTTGGCCGGTCGGCTCGTCGGGAAGCCGGTCTGGAGCTGAACATGCGGTTCGTCGGTCATCTCGGACTCGTGGCCCTGCTCCTCGGAGCACATCCGCTGGCACAGCGGAGCTGTGGGGAGGCGTGTGCCCGCGCGGCCGTCCAGAGCCAGGACGCCGCCGTCTCTCTCGACGATTCCCAAGGCCCCGGGTCCTCATGCTGCGGCGAGAACTGCCGCTGCGGAGCGCAGGCGGAGCCCGAACTCTCCCGGGACGCCGGAAGCTGCGGCTCCAGACCACACGACTCGTCCGCCGACGTCCCCACCGGACCCGCAACGCTCGCGCCGCGCTCTCTCGAGGGCGTGCTCGCCGCCGGCTTCCCGGTGCTCCACCCGTCGCTCCCGAGCGCGGAGACACCCACCAGCAGCTCCGTGTCCCGGCCACACGCGCGCGCCGGTCGGATCCCACCTCCGGAGAACCGGCTCGGACTCCTCTGCAGCCTCTTGATCTGATCTTCCACGCCCGCAGTCTGCCTGGAATCGGCTGAACACCCTTGGGCTCGTCCCGTCGGGAGAGCCTTCCGCACGCCTGCATCGGAGTTCGATCCGTGCGGGGGCAGGCACTCTGCTCTGCAAGCGCCGGGCTCCGCTTGTGGGGCGTGGAGCCATGAACACTCAAAGTGAGAGGAAAGCTTCGATGCAACGAGGCTCGTACTGGACGGTCGCAGCTGCGGTCCTCGCTTCGATCGGTGTCCAAGGCTGTGCAAGTACTGGTGAAGTCCAAGCGATGCGGGCGGCGCGTGCACTCGAGGATTCGGTGTACGTGCGTGCGGTCGAATCACGAGGCTCCCTGCGCGAAGATGCCAGCCTGGAAGAGTGCTTGCTGTACGCAGCCCGGCACAATCCCGGCCTCGAGGCCGCCTTCTACCGCTGGAAGGCGGCAACCGAGCAGGTTCCCCGATCACGATCGCTCTCGGATCCACGGCTCACATACGCCTACTTCTTGCGCGAGGTGGAGACGCGGGTCGGGCCGCAGCGGCAGCGCCTGTCGATTTCGCAGACATTCCCATGGTTCGGCAAGCTCGCGGCGCGCGGTGACGCGGCCCTCGAAGCCGCACGAGCCGCAGAGCAGCGCTACGAAGGCATTCGACTGCGTCTGTTTCATGCCGTGACACGAATGTACGCCGAGCACTACTACCTCGCCCGTGCCATCGAGCTCACGCGTGAGAACCTCGAGCTCATGATGCATTGGGAGGAGGTGGCACGTGCCAAGTTCAGAGCCGGCACGGGTACACACGCCGAAGTCATCAAGGCTCAGGTCGAGATCGGTTCGCTGAGCGATCGCCTGCGTACGCTGACCGACCGACGCGGCGCGGTCCTGGCAGAGTTGAATGCCCTGCTCCAGCGCCCCGTGGACGCTCCGCTCACGGCTGCGGACAGCCTGCGCGACGAAGCCGTCGGGGCGAGCGACTCCGCGCTCACGGCGTTGCTGCCCGAGGAGAGCCCCGAGCTGCGTGCACTCGAGTCCGAGATCGAGCGCAGGCGTCACGAGCTGCGCCTGTCTTCCAAGGAGTTCTATCCCGACTTCAACCTGGGCGCGGGCTACGTGATGACGGGGGAAGCAGTCAACCGGGAGCAGCCGGACAGCGGCAAGGATCCGCTGACGGTGCAGATCTCCATCAACGTGCCCATCTGGCGCGGCAAGTATGCCGCCGGGACGCGCGCGGCCGAAGCGCGGCTGCGTGCGGCGCGGCAGGATCGGCAGGACCGCCTGAAGCGACTCGAAGCGGCCGTGAAGCGCGTCGCCTACGAGCTACGCGACGCCGGACGCAAAGTGCGCCTCTACCAGGACACCTTGATTCCCAAGGGGAACCAGGCGCTGCAAGCGACATCCACCGCGTTTCAGGCCGGCAGCCTGGATTTCCTGAACGTGATCGACGCCCAACGCGTCCTGCTCGAGTTCCGGCTCGCCTACGAGCGTGCGCTCGCCGATCAAACGTCACGCCTCGCCGAGCTCGAGATGCTGGTGGGACGCGATCTGCCACGCACCTCCGGGGTGGAGCGCTAGAATCCGGGTGGCGACGTGGCGCCGCCCTTGGACATCCGAGGAGTGAAATGCGATTCGCAAGTCTGAAACCGAAACCCATGAGAGCCGCGGCCGCGGGGCTTGTGCTGCTCGCCGCGTTCGGGCTCGGGTACGTGCTCCGCGGAGGTGGGGCGGGTGTCACGCACGAGCACGCCGCGGTCGAGCCGGATGCGGCGCCAACCATGTGGACCTGCTCGATGCACCCGCAGATCCACCTCCCCAAACCCGGCAAGTGCCCGATCTGCTTCATGGACCTGATCCCCGTCGAAACCGGGCCCGCTGGCCCGGACGAGTCGTCCCGCAGACTGGTGATGTCCGAGAGCGCGCGCAAGCTGGCTGAGGTCCAGACCACGGAGGTGCGCTACCGCGAGGTCGAGGCGGAGATCCGGATGGCGGGCAAGGTGGAGTACGACGAGACGCGTCTGGCGCACCTCACCGCCTGGGTCCCGGGCCGACTCGACCGGCTGTACGTCGACTACACCGGGATCGAGGTCCGGAAGGGCGATCACATGGTCTCCCTCTACAGCCCGGAGCTGCTGGCGGCGCAGCAGGAACTCCTGGAAGCTCTTCGAGCCGTCGAACGCCTGGCCCGGAGTGACATCCCCGAGATGCGCCGAACCGCGCAGGCCACGGTGGAAGCCGCGCGCGACAAGCTGCGTCTGTGGGGGCTGACGCCCGAGCAGATCGCCGAGATCGAACACCGCGGTCAGCCGACCGACCACATGACGATCTACGCGCCCACCGGCGGCATCGTCGTGGAGAAGCCGGTCGCCGAGGGCATGTACGTCGGCGTGGGGACGCGCATCTACACCATCGCGGACCTGTCGAAGGTCTGGGTCCTGCTGGACGCGTACGAGTCGGACATGAGCTGGATCCGCTACGGCCAGGAGGTCGAGTTCGAGACCGAGGCCTACCCGGGACAGCGGTTCCTCGGGCGCATCTCGTTCATCGATCCCGTGCTCAACGCGAAGACGCGTACGGTGAAAGTGCGGGTCAACGTCGACAACTCCGACCTCAAGCTCAAGCCCGAGATGTTCGTGCGCGCCGTGGTCCGGGCGCGGGTGGACGCTGCCGGACGCGTGATGGATCCGGAGCTCTCCGGCAAGTGGGTCTGCCCCATGCACCCCGAGGTCGTCGAGAACCGGCCGGGAAGCTGCAACCAGTGTGGCATGGATCTCGTGTCGGCCGAGAGCCTCGGTTACGTCGCCGTCGACGCAGGGACGCTCGACCTGGTCATCCCGGCGGCCGCCGTCCTGCAAACCGGCAGACGCGCCGTCGTCTACGTCCGGGTGCCCGGCGCCGAGCAGCCGACGTACGAGGGACGCGAGGTCGCGCTCGGCCCCCGTGCGGGCGATTCCTATCTCGTGAAGTCCGGTCTCCACGAAGGCGAACGCGTCGTCTCCAACGGCGCCTTCTCGATCGACAGCGCACTGCAGATCCAGGCGCGCCCGAGCAGGATGAGCCCCGAAGGGGGCGTGCCACAGACGGGACACGCCGGCCACGGCGGGCCGTCCGGTGCTGAGCGCACTCCCCGACCGGTCGATGCTCGGGCCCACGAGGCGCACGGGGAGAGCGCGGAGGCCGCCAGCGCTCCTAGCCCCAGCGTGCGCGGCACGGTGTCCAAGGAGTTCCTCGGAAGCATGTCCCCGCTGTACGTGTCGTACTTCGCGCTGCGGGCGAGCCTGGCCGCAGACGACCTCGCGGCCGCACGGGCAGCCTTCGAGGAGCTCGGCAGCACGACGCAGTCGGTCCGCATGGAACTCCTGCAAGCCGGCGCCCACACCACCTGGATGCAGGTCGCCAGCCGCATTCGGACGTCCGCCACGGAAGGCGCAAAGGTCGCGGAGCTCGGCTCCGCACGCGAGGTGTTCCACGCGATCTCGAACGCGGTGATCGAAGTCGACGAGACCTTCGGACATCCGGGGGACGCCACACACTTCCGCTTTCACTGTCCGATGGCGTTCGACAACCGCGGTGCCGACTGGTTGCAGACCAACGAAACCGTGAGCAATCCGTACTTCGGCGTGAAAATGCCACGCTGTGGCGTCGTGAAGGACCAGTTGCGCTCGAGTGGCGGGCGGCAGCCTGCCGGTGCCCAGTAGTCGGGAGGTGACACATGCAGGGCTCGAATGATGCTGGAAGGTCACCACTCGACCGCGTCATCCGCTTCTGCCTCGAGCAGAAGCTGGTCGTGGTGCTGCTGATCCTGATGGTGATGGTCTGGGGCCTGATGGCCGCGCCGTTCGATTGGAGCCTGGGCGGCCTGCCGCGCGACCCCGTGCCCGTGGACGCCATCCCCGACATCGGGGAGAACCAGCAGATCGTCTTCACCAAGTGGCCGGGGCGCTCACCGCAGGACGTCGAAGATCAGATCACGTACCCGCTCACGACGTCGCTTCTGGGCGTGCACGGGGTCAAGACGATCCGCAGCTACTCCTTCTTCGGGTTCTCGAGCATCTACGTGGTTTTCAAGGACGACGTCGAGTTCTACTGGTCGCGCTCGCGCGTCCTCGAGAAGCTGAGCAGCCTGCCGAGCGGCACGCTGCCGGATGGGGTCTCGCCCGCACTCGGGCCGGACGCCACCGCTCTCGGGCAGATCTTCTGGTACACGCTCGAGGGCCGCGATCCGGAAGGCCAGCCCACCGGAGGGTGGGACCTGCACGAGCTGCGATCCATCCAGGACTGGTACGTACGCTATGCGCTGCAGGCGGCCGAAGGCGTCAGCGAGGTGGCGTCGGTGGGCGGTCTCGTGCGCGAGTACCAGATCGACGTCGATCCGGACGCCATGCGCGCACACGGGGTCGCGCTGGAAGACGTCTTCCGGGCGGTGCGGATGTCGAACGTCGACGTCGGTGCGCGCACGATCGAGATCAACCGGGTCGAGTACGTGATTCGCGGTCTGGGCTTCCTGCGTTCCCTCGGGGACATCGAGAAGACGGTCGTCCGCGTGAACGACAACGTGCCCATCTATGTCAAGGACGTGGCGACGGTCGCCCTGGGCCCGGCGCTGCGACGCGGGGCGCTCGACAAGGGTGGTGCCGAGGCGGTAGGCGGCGTCGTCGTGGTGCGCTATGGCGAAAACCCGCTCTCCGCGATCAAGAGCGTCAAGAAGAAGATCGAGGAGATCTCGCCGGGGCTGCCTTCGAAGATCCTCGAGGACGGCACCGTTTCCAAGGTGACGATCGTGCCGTTCTACGATCGGACCGGGCTGATCTACGAGACGCTGGGCACCCTGAACACGGCGCTCAGCGAGGAGATCCTTGTCACGATCATCGTCGTCCTCGTGATGCTCCTGCACCTGCGCAGCTCCCTGCTGATCTCGGGTCTGCTGCCCATGGCGGTGCTCATGTGTTTCATCGCCATGAAGCTCTTTGGCGTCGATGCGAACATCGTGGCCCTCTCCGGGATCGCCATCGCGATCGGAACCATCGTCGACATGGGAATCGTGATCACCGAGAACATCATGAAACACCTCGATGCCGCCGATCCCCACGAAAACCGGCTCGAGGTCGTGTTCCGCGCCAGCTCCGAGGTGGGTGGCGCGGTGGTCACGGCGATCTCGACGACCGTCGTGAGCTTCCTGCCCGTGTTCACGATGGAGGCCGCCGAGGGCAAGCTGTTCAAGCCGCTGGCCTACACGAAAACCTTCGCGCTCCTCTCCTCGGTCATCGTGGCGCTGACGATGATCCCGCCCTTTGCGCAGATCCTGTTCACGGGGAAGGTGCCCAGGCAGTGGCTCCGGAAGGGGCTCAGCATCGCTCTGATTGCGGCCGGCGTGCTAGCGGCGATCAAGATTTCGACGTGGGGCGGCGCCATGCTCATCGCCGCGGGGCTCGTCGACCTCTTCGCCGATCGGCTGCCGCGCCGTGTTCGCGGCCGCGTTCCCCTGGCAGCCAGCCTGCTGGCCGTGCTTCTGGTGGGCGTCATCCTCACCGAGCACTGGCTGCCGCTGGGCCCCGGCCGCGGCCTGATCCGCAACCTGGTTTTCGTGGCGCTGGTCGTCGGCGGACTCCTCCTGGGGATTCTCCTGTTCCAGAAGCTCTACTCACGGCTGCTGGGGTGGTGCCTCTCCCACAAGCTTCTCTTCCTGTCGATTCCCCTTGCACTCGTCCTCTTCGGAGCGACGGTCTGGATGGGCTTCGAGCGGGTCTTCGGCTTCATTCCGGCCACGCTCGACGTCGTGCGCCTGGGCGACCCGCTGCGCAGCTCGCCACCGTGGGCTGGTGCGATGCATCGCTTCCCGGGACTCGGAAAGGAGTTCATGCCCGACCTCGACGAGGGCTCCTTCTTGTTCATGCCGACGACCATGCCGCACGCGTCGATCGGCGAGGCCCTGGACGTGCTCCAGAAACAGGACATGGGGCTGAGCGCCATTCCCGAGATCGAGACGGTGGTCGGCAAGATCGGCCGCGTCGAAAGCCCGCTCGACCCGGCACCGATCTCGATGATCGAGACCGTGATCCACTACAAGCCGGAATACCTCCTCGACGTGCACGGCAAGCGCATGCGTTTTCGCCACCAGGGCGGCGAGTTCGTGCGCGACGTGAACGGTGAGCTCGTTCCGGACCCGCGAGGCAGGCCCTTCCGGCAATGGCGTGACGAGATCCGCTCTCCGGACGACATCTGGGACGAGATCCTCGCGGCCACGCGCATTCCGGGGACCACCTCCGCGCCGAAGCTGCAGCCGATTGCGGCGCGGATCGTGATGCTGCAGAGCGGCATGCGCGCGCCCATGGGGATCAAGGTGAAGGGGCCGGACCTGGAGTCCATCGAGGAG
>JBHHXQ010000068.1:0-11574 GCA_046757105.1 Candidatus Krumholzibacteriia bacterium | reverse complement strand
GGACCAACAGCATCGGGTTCTTCATCCCCAACACTCCAGCCCTCCAGGGCGCGGGCCCCGACGATGTAGGCGAGCGCGAGAACGGCGCACGTCGTGCCCCGGAACCGCACGAGGTCCGGCGCCAGCACGCGCGCGAGGAAGACCTCGAACATGAGCCCGTTCAGGACCACGATGACGCTTCGAGCAATCGCCCACAGGCCCGGTTGGGGCCGGGATCGCACGAGCTGGAGCGCAAAGAGAAGCCACAGTCCGCCGACACCCGGAAGCACGACCCGTCGGTGATCCGGCGTGTAGTACTCGGCCCACCAGCCCAGCACCAGCACGAGCGTCCCGAGAAACCCCAGGAACGAGAGAAGGGGCCACCGCCTGCGCGTCGCGACGACGAAGACCCCGAGGTTCACGACGAAGAGGTACGGAAAGAGGACCACGGCAGGGTCGCCCTCGGGCTTCAGGAGAGGAGGCGTGAGGAGGGCTCCGACCAGGGTGAGGCCCGCGACCGCCAGCGAGTTGTGGACGAGCGCCGTGGCAGCGCCCAGGAATGCAACACCGAGCAGCAGGGGGTACACCACCGTGCCGGGCACGAGATGGTGGAAACCGTGTGCGGCGTAGGCCGAGAGGTCCAGGAGGGCCATGCCGCCACCCAGCAGACCCCGGCCCAGAAAGGGCTGTGTGCGCAGCGCCAGACCCCAACCGACGACGATGAACAGCGCGCCGACCAGGATACCGGTGAGCACCTGTCCCAGGCCTGCAAGGGGATGGCCTCCGAGATCGTGGGCCAGGAAGAAAGCGGTGCCGAAGAAGATGGCGAGAACGCCAATCCACGTGAGCCACTGGCCCCCGAACAGTGCTTCGAAATCCCGGCGCCACACGAGCCTGCTGCCGGCACCGGGTGAAGAGATCGCCGGCGCACGCGCGACGTCCGCTTCCGGCTGCCCGGGGAGCTGCGGTTCCGTCGATTCCCGGGATGAGCTGGGGCGGGAATCCTGTAACGCCGCCGGACGCGAGGCGAACTCTTCGACCAGCAGTCTCAGCTGTCGCGCCACAGCGCGGTTCTCCCGGCGAACGTCGCGCAGCTCTCGGCGCATGCGAAACACCATCACGCAGGCTACGGGTCCGGCCAGAAGAACGATCACCGCGATCGCTGCGAGAAACCACATGGTGTGAAGCTAGGCACAAGCTGGGCGAGGGGCCAAGCCCAAAAACAGCCCTCGAATCCGACGACGGATCCATCCCGCTGTCCGCTTCCGGGCGCTCGCTGACCGGCGCCGCGGTGCGAGCGCGATCATGGGGATTTCTCGGCCATCTGGACGGGGGATGCCGCCAGAGAGTCGGTGCGAACGGCCTCGCCCGTCTCGTCGACCTGACCGAACGTGAGGACGCCGGTGGGGCAGCTCTGGACGCAGGCGCTGCAGCGCACGCACTCGGGATCCTCCATCGGCAGCCCCTTGTTGGCGAAGTTCATGATGTCGATGCCCTGGTGGCAGACCGCGGTGCAGACGTTGCAGGAGATGCACTTCTTCTTGTCGGCGAGGATGCGGAATCGGGAGAATCGCGCGTAGACGTGCATGAGCGCGGCCAACGGGCAGGCGAAGCGGCACCACATGCGGCCGCTGTACCAGAAGTAGAGGCCGTATCCCAGGACGCCCGCGAGCAAGACGTCGATCGTCCACTTGTAGCTCAGCAGATGCAGCGGGCCGGAGACTCCGGTGCCGTCCTTGGCGGCCGCATTGAAGGCGCGGATCCAGCCGGTTTCCGGCCAGGCCCAGGACGCGATGCGCAGAAGAAGCAGCAGGAATGCGATGCCCAGGATCCCCTGCCCGATCATGTTGAGGCGGTTCCACTTCGGTCCGTGCGGCATCTTGTGACGCTGCCCGTCGCCGAGCGTCTCGGCGAGGGCGCCGCACGAACAGATCCAACCGCAGTAGGCGCCCTTGCCCCAGAAGCGGATGAGCGCCGGAATGATCACGAAGGTCTGGATCGATCCCAGGATGATCCAACCCCAGATCGGCGCATCGGTGAAGATGTTGTAGACCATGAGCGGCCAGGCCAGGATGAGGCCGTAGGCGCGCCAGAACTCGCGCCCGTGACCGTACGTCACCTCGGGGAACAGCGGGTCGGCGATCCATGCCGGCAGCCATCCGTGATGGCCGAGCCACGGGAGCAGGATCTCGGGAAGCAGGAACAGCGGCAGCACCTGGATCGTCATGAGCGTGAGCGTCTGCACTTTCACGTAAGGTGTTCGGCGGCGCCGGATCCGGCGGATCCCGAACACCACGATCAGGAGCGAGTAGGCGAGCGGGTACCAGAACGACGGGCCCTGCGCCGATTGGGCGGTGATGCCGAGGAGCGAGTGCGGATCGAAGTCGGGGAGCCGGCTCCCCAGGTCGTACGGGAAGCCGCCCAGGCTGCGGCCGAGCTTGTCGAGGTATCCTCCCGACTTCCAGTCGTACAGCGCGGCGCAGAAGAGCAGGAACGCCACGAACGTGATCTTGCTCTTCGTGGTCCACTCGCCGCGGATCTGCACGCCGGACCGCCGGAAGAACTCCAGCGGCGCCTCACGGCCGAGCATGACGAAGGCGGCCTCGTTCGCGATCGTTTCGTCGGTGCGGTCGCTTCGGGCGATCGTCACCTCGGTGTCGTCGATCCTCTTGACCGCGCTCGACCGGAGAAGCCGGATGCTTCCGGGCTTGCGGTGCTCTCCGAGGAAGCGGCCGGCGGAGGTGGTGACGCGCTCGGAGGTCGGCTCCTCCACCTGGACGTCGGCCGCGGGGTCCTCCACCAGCGCATACAGCTTGTCGACGTTCTCCGGCTTCGGGCGCGAGAACTCCGGCTGGCGGTAGGAGAGCGTCACGTTGCTGCCGCACTGTGCGAGCGCGATGGCCGTCTCGAGGGCGCTGTCGCCGCCGCCGACCACCAGGACGTTCCGATCGCAGAAGTCCTTGGGATCGTGCAGACGGTTGTAGACCTTCTCCTTCTCCTCGCCGGGCACCCCCAGCTTCCGGAAGTTTCCCGAGCGGCCGATGCCGACGATGACGCGACGCGCAAGCAGGTTCTCCTCCTCGGGGATCACGACTTCCAGGAACCGACCTTTGCGCACGACGCGCTCCGCCCGCGCGAAGCGCGGTTGAACGCCGGCCGCCATCGTCTGCGACAACAGCTCGTCGACCAGGTCCTCCTTGACGCTGGCTTCGAACTGCAGATCACCGGCGGGGACCATGTCCGTCGGGTAGGTGTAGATCGGCTTCCCGCGCGGGAAGTTCACGACCGTCGAGAACAGCTCGGTCGCCTCGAGGATCTCGAACGTGAGCCCCTGCCTCTTCGCCTGCAGCGCCGCGGCCACGCCCGAGACACCCGCTCCCACGATCACCAGATCGAGAGCTTGGCGCCCATCCGGTCCGGGCTCGTTGCGAAACCCCTGGAACTCCGGATCGGCGCAGAGGGTCTGCACCGCTCGCGCGCCGGTGTCGGACGAGAACTTCAGCAGCGGGATCCCCGTCAGGTCCCCGACGATGTAGAGCCCGGGGACGTTCGTCGAGCCGTCCTCACGGACGGCCGGAAGCTTCTCGACCGTCCCGGCGGGCCAGCCGGTGTGCAACCACTTCATGTAGCGGGAAACGAGACCCATGACGCCGGTGGTTCCTCCCGCAAGGCCATGCCTTCGTGCTCCAGACGATCCGCGAGCATTCTAGGCACCCGTCCGCCCGGGTTCCATCGCTTTTGGCGGCCGCTCCTGCGGCAGAGCCGTCACCGATCGGGCCTCGACGAGCGAAGAGCACTGCGGCGCCATGCGAAGCGATGTCGTAGAATGGAGCGCTGGAGCGGCCAAGGTGCTGGAGGAGCGCATGTCGCGTGCCACGCTGTTCGTCAGCCTGATCGCTCTGACGGTTCGATGCGCCGTGATGCTCCTGCAGCCGGGCCTGACCTACGACGGCACGTACTACCTGCGTCAGGCCGAACGACTCCTGGATCTCGACTACAAGATCATCGGCTTTCCGCCGGGCTACCCGTTCGCGGTGGCGCTTCTGGACGTGATCGTTCGCGATGCGGTTCTCGCGGGACGGCTCGTCGGCTTGGCAGCGGGGACGGCGACCGTTGCGTTGTTCCATCGCTGGGCGCGCCGACTGCTTCCCGCCCGACTCGCACTGGCTGGGGCTCTCGTGCTCGCCGTTCACCCGCATTTCGCCCGCACCAGCGTCGAGGTGCTCAGCGAACCGGTCTACATCCTGGCCGTGCTCGCTGGCGTCGTGCTCTTCGAGGCCCGCCGGCATCTGCTGGCGGGGGCAGTCCTGGGGTACGCGTTTCTCGTCCGTCCCGAAGCGCTGCTCGTTCTTCTGGGGCTGGCGCTGATCCACGTCGTCCGCGAGAGGAAGCCCCCGTGGGCGTTTCTGGTGACCGGGCTCGTGCCCGTCCTGGTGTATGCCACGCTGTCATCCCTCGCGGTGGGTCGCGTGGTCGTCACGCCGAAGCAAGGGCAGCTCGACATCGGTGCCGACGTGTTCCGGCGCACCTGGACCGCGCTCACGACGATGCATTCGGTGTTCCCCGTGGTGCTCTTACCGGCTGCGCTCGTCCACGGTCTGCGGACGCGCAGCCGCTTGATCGTTCCGATCCTCTACTTGCTGCTCCTGCCGTGGTACGACATCCACATCCAGGAACGCCTGCACCTGCCGGCGCTGCCGTTCCTCGTGGTGCTCGCCATGGCGTGGGTCGCGACCTTGCGCTTGCGCTACCAGTGCCTGGTCCTGATCGGCTCGGCGGCTCTTCTCGTCTACGGCGCCTCGCCCGGCTTTGTCCGACTCGGTCGCCCCGGCATCATGACCCCGCACGCACGAGAGATTGGAATGGCGTTTCGACCGCACTTGAAGTTCGAGGATCGCGTCGCAGGACGCTTCCCGTTCGTCGCGTACTACGCCGGTGCCGGTTTCGTCCGCCAGCCGCTGCTCTCGTACCACGCATTCATGGATTCGATCGTGTCCACACGGGCGACGCACCTGCTGGTTCTCGAGAACGAGATGTACAACATCAGTCCGCAGCTGCGCCCGCTCTTCTACGAAGCGGGTTTCGTGGCGGCAGAGGGACGACTCGAAGCCGTCGCTCGCACCGAGAGATTCCCGGGTTCGCGCGCCATCCTCTACAAGCTGGGCGAGCCGGCGATTCCGGCTCACGTCTCCCGGATCGAGCGTGTCGATGCGGCGGCCGCGACGTGGTTGGGATCCACACTGTTGATGGCGACCCGGGTTGGTCGTCTCGAAGCACTCGATTCGGGTGTGAGCGGTGTCCACCCTGCCGCAGACGCGTGGCCGGCGCTGCAGCGGCTCTCGGGAGTTCGGGAACCATCGGCGTCCGAGGACGGGACCCGATTCGTCTTCGTGCAAGAGGACGTGGGGGGAGCGCGGATCGCGGAGTTCGACGTTCGATCGCAAGCGCTCACCACGTATCCGGAGACCGCCGGGGACCGGCCTGGCAGCCCGGCGTACGCCGGACGTCACATCCTCTACGTCGCTCGAGCAGCGCCCGGTGGCCTCCGGGCGCTCGATCCTCGAACCCGTCGTGTGCGTGACGCGCGCCTGCAGGGCCTCGACCCCTCGGAAGCCACGCCGCTGGCGGTCACCACACGAGGAGCAGACGTCGCCATCACCTTCGCGCGCACCCGGCCCACCGACGACAGCGAGCGTGTGCTGGCCACGGCCACCTGGCCGCAGACCGACACCTCGAGCAGCGCGGAAGACGTTCCCATCGAACTTCCTGGCCGCTGGGCGACCGAACTCCGGTTGTCGGATGACGCCGTGAGCTGGGTGCCCGACGCGGACCGTCTGGTGGCGAGTCTGGCAATCCACATCACGGACGAGACGGGGGCCACGACGCGGATCCGGTCGAGCCTGTGCGTGGTGCAGGCCGGGGGACTCTTCCGCAGGCTGACGTTCGGCGTGGAATCGGCGCGGCGACCCGTGCTGCGGGGAACGCGCGTCGCGTTTCTCGCCGGGGCCGGGGAGCTGCGGACGGCGACGGTGGAGCCGCGCGATCTGCGCATTCCCGAGGTGCGGGTCTTCGAGCCTCCACCCGGATTCCCCGGGCCGTGAGTGCGGTCGGGCTCGCGCGTCTCCGAAACCACGGGACCTCGAGGGATGACGTGCGGCGCTCGCATCGCGGTGCGGCTCGTTGCGGTCGGGCCCGGGAACGCGTAGCCTCACCGCGTGCGACTCCCGGCGGCATTGGCAGCTTTGCTCTTCGCAGTCGCGATGAGCGTGACCGGCTTCCTTCTGCGCGACCTCCAGCGCCCGAGCTTCGTGGGGGACGGAGTCGGCTACTACGCGCCGCTGGCCTCCATGTTGGTCGACGGGGACCTCGAGCTGCGGAACGAGCTCGCGCATCTGAATCCACGTTACGTGCGGGCCGCGTTCATGACGCCGGACGGCCGGTTGGGCAACCCGTTTCCCGTCGGACCGGCCATCCTGTGGGCTCCGGGCGTCTTCGCAGCCCGGTTCCTACCACCGCACGAAGGTCTCGATGCCCCACTGCCCTTGAGGATGCGGACGACCCACCCCGGCTTCGCGCCGCGCTTCGCACGCGTCGTGCAGTGGACGGACATGCTTCTCGTTCTGCTCGGGGCAGGCCTGCTCGTTGCGGTGCTCGCGAAACGCGCCGGGCCCGTTCTTGCGGCCGGCACGGGCCTCGTCTGTGCTCTCGGCACGCCGCTGTTCTTCTATGTGCTCGTCGACCCCTCCTACGGGCACGCGGCGTCCTTCTTCGCCGTCTCGCTGCTCACTTCTGCCGCTCTGATCGACCGCCAGCGCCGTCTGCCGCTGGAGCTGTTGGGACTGCTCTGGGGTTTCGTGGCCCTGGTGCGCTCCCAGGATGTCCTGCTCGGCGTCCTGTTGGCCCCGCGGCTCCTGGACGAGTGGCGGTCGCGACGTGAAGACCCACCGTCGAGCCGGGCTCGAGCTCTCTTGCGCTTTCTGCTGCCGGCTCTGCTGGGTTTCGCGCCGCAGATGCTCTTCTGGATGCGCATCTATGGAACGCCTTTGCTGGTGCCGCCGGGACCCGACTTCCTGCCGCCCTGGAAACCGCAAGTCCTGCCGCTTCTGTTCTCGACCTGGAACGGCGCCTTCATCTGGTCTCCGACTCTCCTCGTCGGGCTTCTCGGGCTCTTCTGGGTGCGCGATCGCAGCCTGCGGCTGGCCTTCGCCATCGCGCTCGTCCTGGAGGTCTACTCGGGGTCCGTGATCGCCGACTGGTGGGGAGGGCGCGCCTTCGGGGCGCGACGACTGGTTTCGATCGCTCCCATCGCCATGGTGGGCCTCGCGTTTCTTCTCCAACACCTGCGCCGGTCACGCCGCATGTTGGCGGCTCTCGTCCTGGCCTTGACGCTGGGATGTTTCTGGAGCCTGCGTCTCGCCGAGTATCAGCGGCGCGGGCTTCTGCCTCCGAATCCAGGGAGCCATGCGGACTATGTGCGGCATCATGCACCGGGCTCGAAGCACGCGCGTCCGTACGGACTCTGGGATTATCCACGGCTTCTCTCGGAGATCGTGGATGCGGAACGCATGCTGCGCGCCGAAACGCGCCGCCGGGACGGGCGGCGCTTCTAGCCGGTCCGGCGGGTGTGGAATCCGGCGAGCGTCTCGAATCGAACGACGTCCGAGTAGCGACTCGCGACGATGTCGAAGAAACGCCGGAGCTCGTCCAGGTGGTGGTCGTACGTATCTTTGGGGTGCCCGTTCATGCAGACTGCGAACTCCTCCGCACGGCAGTCGTAGTGGCGCAAATAGGACGTCAACGTCGCCAACATGGATTCGCAGGTGTCCGCAATGTCCAGCATTCGGGGGATCGTCAGCTTGCGATACTTGCGCTTGATCCGTTCCAGCGGACCGTGCTTCTGGCCGACCTTGACGATCGGGTAGCCGCGGAACTTCTGGGGCCGTGCCTTGGCTCTCCTGCGCAGGCGAAGCTCGTTCGCAACGTGTTGCCAGATCGGGAAGTGACCGCGGTACGAGGCAATCGAGACCTCCAGCAGATCCGTGGGGCGGCCCGAATCACGCTCCAGCCCCGAGGTCGGGCTGATGTACCAGTTGGGCTTGTCCGGCACCCTCCGAAAATCCACCGTGTAGTCGGTCCGCAACAATCTGAGCCCCGGGATGATCGTTGCATCCACCCGAATCCCGGCGGAGAGCAGCACTCCGACCAGCTCCCTCTCGGGCTGCAGGATCCAGCCACCGGCTCGGAAGGCGATGCATCTGTAGTCCGGATTCAGAGGTCGCAGCAGGGCTTCGAGGTACTCCCGCCCCTGGCGGATGAGAGCCGGAGCCGCCTGGGGATTCTCGGTGCTGAATCCGAGATCGTGCAGTGAGCCCGATCGCGGGGCGAAGAACCACGCTCCATCTCGATGCTCTGCGAAGCGCCACTCCGGGTGCAGATGCAGCTGCACGTCGTGCTGGGCACGAGCGGCCTCCTGGATCTGCGCCTCGAACGTGTCCGGGTAGTCGGACATTCCAAGCTCGCGGTGACGCCAGGCGGAGCAGATGTCCGGGAACAGAGTGCTCTTGATGTCGTATTCGCCCCACAGATCGAGGAGCTTGCGTGTGGGCTCGAAGAGAACCTCTTCCGCGGGCAGGAGGTTCTTCCCGAGGTAGATCTCGTAGTCCGCAGTCGGGCAGATCACGAGCAAGTTCGTTCCTTCCTGGAGCGGGCTGGACGACTGGCCAACGAGACGAGCCAATGCGGTCACGGCGATCGTGTCGATCTATACCAGAAACCGGACCGAAAGCAACGTGCCACGGGGGACGAGCGTGCTGCAGTCGAAGTGTCCAGGGGAGCACCGGGTTCGAGCTCTTGCAGCTTGACTGCTCCTCGCTCCCCCCATAGGCTTCAGTCGGAATCCGGCTGAACATCTCGCACTCGCCTGCCCACCGTCGGTCCCCCCGATCTCGACGTCGAGTGCGCCGATAGCCTCCTGACTCAATGGAGATCCCCAAGGAGGTGTCATCATGTCTGCCTCTCGTCAAGCTCGCCCTGTGGGTCGGATCCGCAGGCAACGAGCTGCCTTCATCCTGACCCTGTTGGTCGTCATACCGGCGCTCTGGGCAGCCCGAGTCGCCACGGCCGGCGCGACGGGCCTGGATCCGCAGGATTTGCGTGCTCTCGAACGACTGGGAGGCCCCCTGCCACCCGTCGAGCCCCTCGAGACGTCCGACGAGGATTGGGTCGGTTTCGATGCACCGCGTTCCCGTTCACGAAGCCACCTCGGGAAGAGCGTCCTTCCTCCACCTCGCATCACGCCCGACGACGGTTTCTGGTCGGACGAGTTCGGGAATCCGTTGCCCGTCGCCGGCACGAACGGCACCGTCTGGTCGCTCCTGGAGTATGACGGAGGCTTGATTGCCGGCGGAGACTTCACCATGGCCGGGGGCGTCGTCGCCTACAACATCGCGCGCTGGGACGGAACGTCCTGGAGCCCGCTCGGAACGGGGATGAACGACGCCGTCTTTACGCTTGCGGTCCACGAGGGCGACCTGATCGCTGGGGGCTGGTTCACCTGGGCAGGGGGCGGCTTCGCTGCGTACATCGCCCGCTGGGACGGGAGCTCCTGGTCGCCGCTCGGGTCCGGTTTGAACGGCCGCGTTCGCGCCCTGCTGGTCCACGACGAGAAGTTGATCGTCGGCGGAGACTTCAGCACGGCGGGCGGAATGCCGGCTGATGAGATTGCAGGGTGGGACGGGGCCTCGTGGAGTCCTCTCGGTGCGGGCTTCGCGGGCGGCTACGCCGACCTCGGCGTCGTGCCTTGACCGTCCATGAAGGAGCCGTGGCCGCCGGGGGTTTCTTCACCGAATCGGGTGGCCGACCCGTGAACCGCATCGCCCGCTGGGATGGGACGACGTGGAGCCCCATCGGGGATTGGACGGACGATACCGTCTACTCGCTCTTCGTGCACGACGGCAAGTTGATCGCCGGGAGCGTGGTCTGGCGGCCGGATTGGGGCACCTGGGAAGACATGATCGTGCACTGGGATGGGACATCCTGGATTCCCATGGGAGCCGGACCTCTCGGCCATCCGTTCCCGAACGCACTTCGGGCACTCGCCTCCTTCGGCGGCAGCCTCATCGCTGGGGGACAGTTCCCGCGTGCGGACGGCACGATCGTGAACTACATCGCGCGCTGGGACGGCAGCGCGTGGGTCCCGGTCGGTTCGGGGATGAACAACCCCGTCTACGCGGTCGCCGTGTTCGGTGGCAGCCTCCATGCAGGCGGCGAGTTCACCGAGGCGGGTGGGTCGCCGGCCCAGGGCATCGCGCGCTGGGACGGGGCCACGTGGAATGCGCTCGAAGCCGTGCAGCCCGGACTCGGAATGAACGGGACAGTCTGGGCCCTGTTCGAGCACGCGGACAAGCTGGTCGCCGGTGGGGAGTTCACGCTTGCGGGTCGGGCGCCAGCGAATCGTGTCGCCGCCTTCGACGGCTCTTCCTGGACCGCGCTGGGATCGGGCATGAGTGGCCGCGTCTTCACGTTCGTGGAGTTCGCAGGTGACCTCGTGGCAGGCGGCGAGTTCGTGTATGCCGGCGGCATCCCGGTCCTCTTCGTCGCCCGCTGGGATGGCAGTGCCTGGCACGCTCTCGGAAACGGTGTCGGCGGCCCCGTCCGGGCTCTGGTCGTGCACGAAGGTCGCCTCATCGTCGGCGGCGACTTCGACTCCGCGGGCGGGATGCCCGCCCACAAGATCGCAAGCTGGGACGGCTCCAGCTGGCAACCCATGGGGGATGGCTTCTCGGGCGGCTTCGCCGACCTGGGCGTTCGGTCTCTCGAGGTCTTCCGGGGCGAGCTGCATGCCGGCGGACACTTCACCCGGTCCGGTCACAAACGCGTCGACTTCGTCGCGCGCTGGACGGGCCATGCCTGGGGGAGCGTTGGCAAAGGGCTCCCCGCCACCGGTTATGCCCTGATCGCCCGCGACCGCGATCTCTTCGCCGGCAGCGTGGTCTGGGTCGAAGGAACCGGGACCTGGGAGGACATCATCCTGCGCTGGCCCGGTGGCTGGAAGCCGCTCGGCTCGGGGATGCTCGACCCGCCGTTCCCGAATGCCGGTCGTGCCTTCACCTTCCGGGGCGGCCGTCTGATCGCCGGCGGTCAGTTCCCACGCGCCGGCGGCAGCGTGGTGAACTACGTCGCCAAGTGGGCAGGCGAGTCGTGGCGCCCGTTCGGTTCCGGAACGAACGCCCCCGTGTACGCCGTGGCGAACTACCAGGGCAGTCTGTTCGTGGGCGGCGAGTTCACGGCTGCGGGCAACAAGCCCGCATTCCGGATCGCCCGCTGGGACGGCCCGCCGGACAACGCGTTCGAGGCCATGGACTTCCAGACCGAAACCATGGAAGACCACGTCCGGTTGACGTGGAACCTCACCGAGGACGTCGTCAGCGAGCTGGCCGAGGTTCGCGTGCAGCGCAAGTCCAACGGAGGTTTCTACGCCGAGGTGACCGGCGCTCCCCTCGTGCCGGGGATCTCGATGTCCTTCGACGACCTCGCCGCCGATGCGAGGGTCACATACTGGTACCGGCTGGTCCTCGTGCCGCTGCAGGGGGAGCG
>JBHHXQ010000067.1:0-11719 GCA_046757105.1 Candidatus Krumholzibacteriia bacterium | reverse complement strand
TGAGGAACTGGACGCAGAGTCCACTTCCAGGGCCCGGGCCGTGAAGGTTTGTCACGGTCGAGCACACGCGGTCCCCACCAGGGCCGGGATACGAAGAACCGTGTCCAGCAAAGAGACGACCTGCGAAGAATCGCGGGCCACCCGCAGTTTGCCCTGACTGTGTGTTGGGCCATGGCGGCGGCGAACACCTCGGCGATGCCGCCGCGGGTTCAAGCGACGTTGGCGATCATCGCCTTGCGGAGCTGGGCGTCGGTGTCCATCACACCCTCCTTGAATGCGTAGATCTCGATCCCACCCTCGTAGAGGCGGCGGTAGCACGCGCCGATGGGATCCAGGAAGCGGTAGTCCACCTTGAACGAGATCGGGAAGGAGTTGATCTTGCCGGCCACGAAGCGCAGCTTGGAGTCCGTGATCCGGGCCCGGACAGACAGCGTCGCCGGCCCGACTTGTTCGACGACGTACTCGTACTCCGGAGCCTCGCGTCCGATGCCGTACATGTAGATCAGGCTGTGGTTGGGGATGGTGCGCGGCAGCTCAATGCGCAGCCGAAACCCTTTCGCCTCCTTGAGGAGGTGCAGGACGCGCCCGTAGCGACGCTCGCGCTCCAAGAGGTCCTCGGGATCGTTCTTGTGCTTCTCCCACTCCCCTTGCCAGCCCTCGACGACGGGAAGGCTGGTGACCTGTTCGTCGCCCTCGTCCATCTCGCCCCCGGTCAGCGAGATGGCGTCCACCGGGCAGCATTTGACCACTTTGCTGGGGCGCACGCTCCCGGGCTCGGCCTTGGCGAAGGCGACCGCCTTGTCTTCGACCATCTTGAAGATGTCGGAGTAGGTGTCTGCACAGGCCACGCAGCCGATGCACGTCTCCTCGTCGACCAGGAACTCGAGGGGTTCGGCGGCCGTTTCCTGCTTCGCCATGGTTGACCTCGCCTCCAGGGCACGATCGCACCGGGCGATCCGGGGTCTGCTGCCGCACGATCTGCGGCTAATACATCATGATCGGTCTCTTGATGTGCGGGGTGTCGCGATCCACCCAGATCGCGTTCTTGGCGCAGACCATCTCGCAGAGCTTGCAGCTCACGCACTTCTTCTGGTTCACCAAGGCGACGAGCTGGCCCATGTGGGCGTTCTCGTCGTTCTTCTCGCGCGGGATCAGGTCGATGCAGTCTTCCGGGCAGATTTCGATGCAGAAGTCGCAGCCGGTGCAGAAGTCCGGATCGACCTTGGCCTTCGGGATGTCGCGCGGCTTCATGCGTTTGACGATGTTGCCTTCGGGGTCCATGATGGCGTCGACCGGGCAGTAGATGGCGCAGACGCCGCAGTCGATGCAGTCTTCGGGATGGATGACGAAGAGCTCGCTGCGCTGGCCGCTGATGGTGTCGGTCGGGCAGTTGGTATCGCAGACCGTGCAGCCGATGCACTTGTCCGTGATGAAAAACGCCATGCTCGAAGAGCCTCCGAGGCGCTCGAAAAGGCTTCGGCGCTGGGCTTGGGAAGACCGCCGTCGACGCGGCCGCCCGAACCGCATAGGAGGTTCGGGTGGGCGCGACCCTCGGGTCATCCCTACCATAGTCAGGTTGCGGCGCGATGCCAAGTGAATCTCTGCACAATCTGCTGTCAGGTTCATCGGCAGCAGGGTTGCAGCATTCATGCTAATACGACAGCGCCAGAAGAGCAGGGGCATCGGGACAGTCAACTCCAAGAGTGACAGGGCTTCCGCGGTTTTGCCCTCGGTACGGCACCGGGAGGAGGCCATCCGGGGCGAATCGACGCTCCAGCGCGGCGCAAACTCAGGCGGGCCCTGGGGCCGAGCGATTCTCCCGGCCGCAACGGGCCCTCAACTCTGGCGCTGTAGTGCTAAGAGACTGTTAGACGCATAGCAGGAGTGCGGAGCCGGCCTCCGATCCGGACGCCGGCAGCTCGACTGGAGACGCCCATGACCGCACGCAGGAGCACACGAGAGACCCGAGGTTCCGCTAGCGCTCGCAAGACAGGGCGGCGGTCGGGAGCCCCGAAGGGAGCGACCGGGCGCAAGGGGAGCAGTCGGGCCCGTCGCACGAAGGTGGCCGAGGCTTCCCGACTCGCCTCAGCCGCAGCCCGGCGCGGCAGCGCCGCCGGGTCCAGCGGACGCAAGACGGCGTCCGCTCGGCGAGCGCCGGCCAAGCGCAAGCCGGCGCCGGCAGTGCCGGCGATCTCTCCGGAGGCGCCGGCGGACGCCATGAGTGCCTCGGAGGTCGCCGGGGTCCTGCAGCAGATCTCGGCGCTTCTGGAGCTCACCGGAGCCAACCCCTTCAAGGTGCGCGCCTACGAGAACGCCTCGCGGGTGCTCCCGGGTCTGGGCGAGGAACTCGCCGCGCTCGTCGAGCGTGGCGACCTGCGCCGGGTGCGCGGCATCGGCAGCGGCATCGCCGAGAAGGTCGCCCAGCTGGCGCGCACGGGGCGCCTCGAGTACTACGAGGAGCTCAGGGCCCGCGTGCCGGAGGGACTGCTCGAGATGCTGCGCATCCCTGGGCTCGGACCGAAGAAGATCAAGCTGCTGTACGACGAGCTCGACATCGCCACCGTCGAGGCGCTCGAGCAAGCCTGCCGGGATGATCGGCTGGAAGCGCTGCGCGGTTTCGGCGCCAAGACGCAGGAGAACATTCTGGGGGGCATCGCGCACCTGAAGCGCGTCAGCGCGCGCTTCTTCTGGAGCGTCGCCTTCGAGCACGCCAGCCCGGTGCTTGAATCGTTGCGGCAGCTCCGGGCCGTTCGGCGTGCCGAGCTGGCCGGGAGTCTGCGGCGCCGGAGAGAGACCGTCCACGACGTCGACATCGTGGCCAGCACCAGCGAGCCCGCGACGGTCACGCAGCACTTCGTCGCCGGGCCCTGGGCCGACCGGGTGATCGGCAGCGGCCCGACGAAGACCAGCATCCTGCATCCCAGCGGTCTGCAGATCGATCTGCGTGTGGTGAGCGAGACCCAGTTCCCGTACGCACTGCACCACTTCACGGGTAGCAAGGAGCACAACGTGGCCATGCGCGGTCGTGCTCAGCGCATGGGGATCAAGATCAACGAGTACGGACTCTTCCACGGCGACGAGCTGATCGAGTGCGCCGACGAGGGGCAGATCTTCAGCGCCCTCGGTCTCGCCTACGTGCCGCCCGAGCTCCGCGAGGATCAGGGCGAGATCGAAGCCGCGGAGAACGATGCGCTGCCCCGGGCACTCGTCGAGCTGGACGATCTGCGGGGCGCCTTCCACGTGCACACGCGGTACAGCGACGGGACGGGCTCGATCACCCAGATGGTGGAGGCGGCGCGCGAGCTCGGCTGGAAGTACATCGGTGTCAGCGATCACAGCCGGAACGCCACGAAGACGCGTGGAATGAGCCTCGAGCGAGTGCTGGAGCAGCTCGACGAGATCGAACGCGTCGCGCGCAAGGCGCGCGGCATCCGGGTTTTCCGCGGCGTCGAGTCCGAGATCCTGCCGGACGGCAGCCTGGACTACCCGGACGACGTCCTGAGGCGCTTCGACTTCGTCATCGCCTCGGTGCACGACGGCTTCGACCTCGGCCGAGACGAGCAGACCCGCCGGGTGCTGCGCGCTCTCGAGAACCCCTTCACGACGATCCTCGGCCATCCGACCGGCCGCATCCTGTTCGGCACGCGCGGTCTCGAGCTGGATCTGCCGGCCATCCTCGGCTGCGCCGCGCGGCACGGCGTCGTGGTCGAGATCAACGGGCAGCCCAAGCGCATGGACCTGGACGGGCCGGGCGCGAAGCTCGCGCGGGACAAGGGCGCGTTGCTCAGCATCGGCCCCGACGCTCACGACGTGGCAAGCCTGGTCAACGTGCGCTATGGTGTCGGGCTCGCACGGCGAGGGTGGCTGGAGCCGCGCCACGTGCTCAACACCTGGAAGCTGGAGAAGGTCGTGCGGTATCTGCAGGAACGGCGCCAGCGCGCGGAGGTTTCGCCGGCATGAGGCGCTCGAGGACCGGGAGCCGCGCTGGACCGCAGCGCGCTGCCGGCCGCAGGAGTCCGACGCGCAGCCCGCGCGGCAGCCCGGCTTCGGGCCGGCGCCCGGCGTCGAAGATCCGCAAGAGCACCACGACCGCGCCAAAACGCCCGAAGGCCGCACGCCGGAGCGCCAGTCCCGCACGCAAGAGCGCCACCCGTGCGCGCGAGCGTCCCGCGCCGGGCGCCGCCGCGGGCCCCGGCCGGATCTCCGCGAGGCGCTCCGTGGCCCCGCGGTACGCGGATTCCGCCGCGGAGTTGCGCCGCACGCGCACGATCCTCTCGCGGCTCGAGCGCGCCTACCCCGACTCGCGGTGCTCACTCGACTACGAGAACCCCTTGCAGCTGCTCATCGCCACGATTCTCTCGGCCCAGTGCACCGATGCGCGCGTGAACATGGTCACACCCGTGCTGTTCGAGCGCTACTCCGATGCCCGCGCCCTGGCCGAGGCCGAACTCGATGAGGTCGAGGGGATGATCAAGTCGACCGGCTTCTACCATAATAAGGCACGCAACATCATCGCCTGCTGTCAGGAGTTGCTCGCACACCACGGCGGCGAGGTGCCGGCCGATCTCGACCGTCTGGTCGAGCTGCCCGGCATCGGGCGCAAGACCGCCAACGTGGTCGTCGGGAATGCGTTCGGGATTCCAGGCGTCGTGGTGGACACACACGTCGCGCGCATCTCGCGACTCCTGGCCTTGACAGCTCAGAAGGACCCGAACAAGATCGAGTGCGACCTGATGGACGTGGTTCCGCGCTCCCGGTGGACGCAGCTGGCACACCTGTTCATCGATCTCGGGCGCAGGGTGTGTGTGGCGCGCCGGCCCCGATGCGCCGAGTGCGTGCTGAACGATCTTTGTCCCTCGAGTCAGGTCTAGGGGAAGGTCGGACCGGTTCCGGTCGGGAGGGTGTGGATGCGGAGTGTCCCCTTCGAGCTCGCCAACCCGCGAGGCGATCCGCTACGCGGGGATCTTCTCCAGCCGGACGGCACGGCGGCTCCACGCGCGGTCGTCGTCGTCTGCCACGGCTTCAAGGGTTTCAAGAACTGGGGTTTCTTCCCGGAGCTGGGCGAGCGCCTCGCCCGGGCCGGCTTCGTCTGCGTTCTGTTCAACTTCTCCGGCTCCGGCATCGGACCGGATCTCTTGAACTTCAGCGAGCTCGATCGCTTCGCCGCCGACACCCTGTCGAAGCAGCTGGAGGATCTCGGCTGTGTTCTGGACGCGCTCGAGTCCGGAACGATCGCTGCGAGAAGCGCGGACCTCGACCGCATCGGTGTCCTGGGGCACTCGCGCGGGGCGGCCACCGCGATTCTCCGCGCCCGAGAGGATCGACGCGTGCGCGCCGTGGTGGCCTGGGCGGGTGTCTCCACGCTGTGGCGCTACTCGGAGCGCGAGCTCGCCGAGTGGAAGGAGCGCGGTCACATGGAGTTCCTCAACACGCGCACGAATCAGGTGATGCGCGTCAACTACTCGGTCGTCGAGGATCTCATCGAGAACCGCCAGCGCTTCGACGTTCTGGACGTGGTTCCGAAGCTCGAGGTTCCGCTCCTCATCGTGCACGGTGAGGAGGACCTGTCGGTACGCGTCCAGGAGGCGCACGATCTCCATGCGGCTGCGGGTTCCTCGCGCACCGAGATCAGGATCATCCCGCGCACCGGGCACACGTTCGGAGCCGTGCATCCGTGGCAGGGCAGCACCGCCGCGCTCGACGAGGCGATCGAAACGAGCATTCGCTGGCTCCGGACCCATCTTGCGCCGCCGGCCACCGGGAGTCCTTCCGAATGAGCGATGCACGCGACATCGCGACCGCAGCCCGGAGAATGGCGGCGACGACGACGGGACGCGAGCCGGCGGACGGGCTGAGTCCGCACGAACGCGCGGTCGGGAGCGGCGCCATGCCTGCCACGCGGGTCTCCGCAAAGGGTTTGCGTCGGTTCGCCTTCGATCCCGTGCAGATCCGCGTCGCAGGGACGAAGTGCCGCGATCTGTCGTACGCCAGCAAGAGGGAATGGCTGCTCACCAACGGCATGGGCGGCTACGCCATGTCCACCATCGTCGGCCTGAACACGCGCCGCTACCATGGCCTTCTGGTTGCCACGGTCCGCGGGCCCGCTGAACGAGCCGTGGTTCTCTCCAAGATGAAGGAGACGGTGCACGTTCCCGGTGCATCTCGATCGCTCGACACGAGCTTCTACCCAGGCGTCGTGCATCCGAAGGGTTTCGAGCTGTGCGAGGGTTTCAGCCTCTATCCGTTTCCGACCTTCGTGTACGCCGGGCGGCGCTGGCGGCTCCAGAAGCGTGTCGACCTCGTGCACGGCGAGAACACCGTCGTGGTCAGCTACACGATGCTCCCGATGGTTTTGCAACGATCGGGGCAGAAGGAGAAGGCGTCCGATCCGGCAGAGTCGCGGGGGGCGGTCTCGAAGGCGGGCGGCAAGGGCAGCGCGGTCACGGCCCTCGAGGAGCTCCGGATGCGCGTGCGGCCGCTCTTCGCCTTCCGCGACGAGCACGCTCTCGCCACCAAGAACGATCGCATCCAGCGCAACTTCGGTGTGCGCAGCCTTGAGGGACGCGGCTCGATCGTCCGCTGCACGCCATACCCGGAATGGGAGCCGGTGTACCTCGTCTGCCGCGAGGCCCGCTTCATCGAAGCTCCCGACTGGTACAAGAGCGTCGAGTACCCGCAGGATCGCTACCGCGGCCAGGAATTCAGGGAGGATCTCTGGAGCTACGGCTACTACGAGGCGGACCTGCGCGTGGGGGACACAGTCACGGTGGTGTGCACGCTGCATCCGCCGGAGACGCATGGCTCGAACTGGTCGGAGGAGCATGAAGTGGAGCGCCGCGTGCAGGTGATGGCGAGTGCGCCGGACGAGACGTCCTTCGCACGCCGCCTGACCCTGGCCGCCTCCCAGTTCGTCGTGCGGCGCGAACGCGACGTCGCCACCGTGATCGCGGGCTACCCGTGGTTTGCGGAGCACGTGCGCGACACCATGATCGCGTTGCCTGGGCTGATGCTCGTGACCGGCCGTTTCCGGGAAGCGAAGGCCATCCTGCGTGCCTACGCGCGCGCACTCGAACGCGGCCTGCTTCCGAACCGTTTCCCGGACGCCACCACGCGTGCGGAGTACGGCAGCGTGGACGCCACCCTGTGGTTCTACGTGGCGATCTTCAAGTACTTGCAGTACACGGGTGATTTCGACTTCGTGAAGACGGAGCTGCGCATCCCGCTGCTCGAGACCATCCGCTATTTCGAGGAGGGGACCCGCTTCGGGATCCGCGTCGATCGCGACGGGCTTCTGCGCTGTGGAGAGCCGGGCCTGGCGCTGACCTGGATGGACGCACGGGTCGGAAACAGGGCGCTCACGCCACGCACGGGGAAACCCGTGGAGGTGAATGCGCTCTGGTACAACGCGCTCAAACTGATGGAGCGACTGGCGGAGCGCTTCTCGATCCCGAGCGACATGGCGCGCTTCGCACGTCGGGCCGAAGAGGTCGAGGAGAACTTCCTGCCGAAGTTCTGGAACGAGAAGGCCGGTTGCCTCTATGACACGGTGGACGGGCCCGGCGTGGACGACGCCATCCGGCCAAATCAGATTCTGGCGGTGAGCCTGCCGTTTCCTCTTCTCGACAGCGAGAGCGCCGAGAGCGTGGTGAAGGTGGTCGGCAAGCGCCTGCTCACACCGCTCGGGCTGCGCTCGCTCGACCCGGAGCATCCCGAATACCGGGGCGCCTACGAAGGCGACGAGGAGCAACGCCTCGAGGCCTACCATCAGGGAACCTCGTGGACCTGGTTGCTGGGGCCATACATCTCGGCATGGGTGAAGTCGCGGGGAGGTTCGACGCGCGGCGGCGGCACGCGCCTTCTCAAGGCGGTCGAGAAGCACATGCTGGAGGATGGGCTCGGGCAGGTCTCGGAGATCACCTGGGGGGATCCACCTCACTGGCCGCGTGGGTGCATTGCGCATGCGGCCGCGGTCGGTGAGATCCTGCGCGCCTACCACGAGGACTTGCTCGGGCGCAATCCCGGCACCCGGCCGGGGATCGCTCAGCCGGCGCTTCGCAAACGCTAGGGGCGCTAGGGGCCGCCGTCGGCTCGTCTCCCCGCTCGCCTGGCGGGTTCGGTGGTGCCCGCGCCCGCAACACAAGTCCTTGAAACCGTTTGGGATAGGCGTCGAGGCGATGGTGCGACCCCTTGACACGGAGGAGGGGTGGCGGATACTTGGCGCGGGTGAGGCAGGCGACCGGAGGCAGCCCGCCGCGCCCAGGAGGAATCGAGCATGAATCTCCTGAAGACCATGTTCCTGATGACGGTGGTGACCCTGTTACTGGTGTGGGTCGGGGACGTCGTGGCGGGGCCTCGCGGCGCCTGGCTGTTTCTGGTCATCGCTGGAGTGCTGAACTTCGCCGCCTACTGGTTCTCGGACAAGATGGCCCTGGCCACCTATCGGGCCCGGGAGGTGAAGGAGGCTCAGGCTCCGGAGTTCCACGCGATCGTCAGTCGTCTCACCGAACGTGCCGGACTGCCGATGCCGCGCCTGTACGTGATCCCGAGCGGTTCGCCGAACGCCTTCGCGACCGGCCGCGATCCCCAGCACGCCGCGGTCGCCGTCACGCAAGGCATCCTGCGCACCCTGAGCCGTGACGAGCTGGAGGGCGTTCTGGCGCACGAGATCGGCCACGTGAAGAACCGCGACATCCTGATTGGCAGCATTGTGGCCACGATCGCAGGTGCGATCACACTCTTGTCGCGAGCGGCCCTGTGGGGTGCGCTTCTGGGCGGCGGCAACCGCGGACGCAGCAGCAATCCACTGGCGATGCTCCTGGTGCTGGTCCTCGCGCCCATCGCCGCGGTCATCGTGCAGCTGGCCGTGTCGCGGACGCGCGAGTTCGCGGCCGACCGCGCCGGTGCCCAGCTCTCCGGCAAGCCGATGGCCCTGGCCTCTGCGCTGGCCAAGCTCGAACGCGGCGCCACGGCCATTCCCATGCGACAAGCCAACGAGGCGACCGCGCACCAGTTCATCGTCAATCCGCTGCGCGGCCGCGGCATGTCGAGACTGTTCTCGACACATCCCAGCACCCGCGACCGGATCGCGCGTCTCGAGCAGATCGCCGCGGCGATGGGGCTGCGCGCGGGTCGTGAGGTCCTTCCGCCTGCCTGGAGTTCGACCGGCTGAGTCGGCCCGGGCTCGCTCGGCCGATTCGGCCCACGTGGAGCCCGCCAGCCAGGAGGTCCCTGAGCCGGAATGCGCGAACCTGGAGTCTGGCACCTGGGTCCGACCTGGGTCCCCCCCGGCTTGACAACTTCAGGCACGGGTTCCTAACCTCGATCCCTTCTGGGTTGCGCCACCAGGTCCTCATCCCCCGACGGATCAGGCAGGTCTCGATGCCAGCCGAAAAGAACGAGCGTGCCAGCATCCCGGCTGTGGACGGAGCCAACGCCGGGAAAGAGAGCCCGCATCGTGAGCTGGAGGTCCCGGAGCCGTCCGCGGCCTCCGGCGACGTGGCGGATGCCGCCGGGCACCAGGTGGCGCAAGGTGCAGCAGCGCCGGCGGGGGCTGGAGCCTGGTTCAAGGAGTTCGGTCTCTACCCGTTCTTCATCGTTCTGGGCATCGTCGGCATCTTCACCCTCTTCAACTTCCTGCTGCGCGACGACCAGACCGAGCTCGATTACCTGCGCCAGATCCGCACCTCCGGCGGCAACAACCGCTGGTACGCCGCCTTCCAGCTCTCCAACTTCATCGGGCGCGAAGGGGAGCACCTGAGGCAGTCCCCCGCTTTCCTGGCCGAGGTGACCAGCCTCTTCGAGGAAACGGAGGACGACGATCCACGGCTGCAGCGCTATCTGGCCATCGTCCTCGGGCGCGTGGGCAACTCCTCCTCGCATCCACCGTTGATCCGCGCTCTTCGAGAGGACGATGACGCGCAGACACGCATGTGGTCGGCATGGGCGCTGGGCTCGATCGGGGAGACCGTGGCGGTGCCAGCGCTCGTCGGCGCACTGCAGGACTCCGATCCGGCCGTCCGCAAGATGTCCGTCTATGCATTGGGTAGCCTGAACGACCCGCGCAGCGTCGGACCCCTCGAGGCGAGGCTGGCGGACGAGGTGGAGGACGTGCGCTGGAATGCGGCCATTGCACTGGCACAGCTCGGCGTCGGCAGCGGTTACCCGATCCTGCGGCAGCTGGTGAACAGCATGTACCTGAGCCGGGTCGAGGGCATGACGGACGAGCGCGTCAAGGACGTGATGCTCAGTGCGGTCAAGGCTCTCGGCGTTCTGCAGGCCACCTATCCCAGTGCGCGCGATCTTCTCGAGGAGACCAGCGAGACGGCGCCATTCCCGCTGGTGCAGCGCGAGGCGCGCCGGCAGCTCGACAGGCAGGGCTCGAATGGTGCGGCGGACGGCTGAACGCCTGCCGGGAACGGCTCGGGCCGTCGGTTCGGAGCAGCGCCACCCGGAGTCGCGCGCGCCGGGGGGCCGGGATCCGGCCACAGGCGCTTGTCCTTGTGACGGGAATCACATACTGTTTTAGGGTTTTGAGGTGGTTCTGGCACGTGCGCGGCTAACAGCCGGCCGCTCTTGCAGTTGGGGAATGCAGTCGCCGCAACGCGGGTTCTACTCAGGCGAGTGTCGAGGCTCTGAGATGGCAGATTCGACCTCTTCTCCGGAAGGAAAGCGCCCCGACGGGCACACCCCGGGACCTTCCACGTCGGAGGCGTCCTCCGCGGACGCCCTCGGCGACGCCGGTTCGCAAGCCCCGGGCAAGCCTGCAGCCGGACCGGCGGCCCAGGATGCTCCCGGGGCCGCCGGTGCGACGAAGGCCGGTGCCACGGCCGCCGGCAAGGCCACGTGGGACTCGGGCGTGACGGCTGGATCCAGACCGATCCCGCCGGTCGAGCCCGCGACCAGGGCCAAGCCGGGTGGCAAGGCGGCCGCTGGCACCAGGAAGTCGGGGCCACAGGCCGCGCCCACGGCGATGAGCCGCCGCGAGTTCTTTCCGTGGCTGGGCGCCGCCTGGGCGGTCTACACGGCATCCTTCTTCGCCGCCCTGGGTGCCATGACCCGTTTCATGTTCCCGAACGTGTTGTTCGAGCCGGCCTCCTCCTTCAAGGCCGGATTCCCCGAGGAGTTCAGCGTGGGAGCGGTGGACGAGCGTTTCAAGGAGAAGTACGGCGTGTGGCTCGTGCGCAACGAGCAGGGCATCTACGCGCTCTCGACCACGTGCACCCACCTCGGATGCACGCCGAACTGGTTGAGCAACGAGAGGAAGTTCAAGTGCCCGTGTCACGGGAGTGGCTTCTACGTCAGCGGCATCAACTTCGAAGGGCCTGCGCCGCGTCCGCTGGAGCGCTATCGCGTCGTGTTGGCGGAAGACGGGCAGATCCTGGTCGACAAGACGAAGAAGTTCCAACAGGAGAAAGGGCAGTGGGCCGAGCCTGAGGCCTTCCTGCACCTCGGCTGAGTCGCAGCGGAGATTGCATGATCACGAGAATCTGGAACGGGCTCATCAAATCGCAGGTCTGGAAGTCCTTTTTCCGGCACGGCATGCCGAGCACCAACCGCAACCGCGTGCTGGTGATGATGTCGAACGTCATTCTCCACCTGCACCCGGTGAAGATACGCAAGTCGGGTGTGAAGCTCGAGTTCACCTGGTGCATGGGTGGGATCTCCTTCTTCCTCTTCCTGGTCGAAACGGTCAGCGGCGTGTTCCTGATGTTCTACTATC